>CAMPAF010000337.1 GCA_946631535.1 uncultured Verrucomicrobiota bacterium | reverse complement strand
GCGGACGTGGAGAAGACGCGCTTCATCGTCGGGCAGGTGATCTGCGTGGACGGCGGACAGTCCTGCGACGGCTCGATCGAGTCGATGAACTTCCCTCTCTCTTTCGTGGAATGACGGAACTCTCGCCGTGAAGTGGATCCTGTACAACTTCCTGTTCGCCATCGTCTACGTGGCGATGCTGCCGTCTTTTCTCCTTCGCATGAAGCGCCGCGGCGGCTACCGCGCGCGCATGGGCGACCGCTTCGGCCGCTACCCTTCGCCATTCGCCTTTCCTCCTTCGCCAATCTGGATCCACGCCGTCAGCGTGGGCGAGGTGGCCGTAGCCGGACAGCTGATGCGCGCGATGCGCGCGAAGGATCCGTCCGTCCGCTTCGTGTTCTCCACCACGTCCTCCACCGGCTGGAGGCAGGCGGAAGGGCAGGTGGGGCCGGGCGACACGCTCATCTACAACCCGCTCGACTTCGGCGGCTGCGTGCGGCGCGCGCTTGACGCCGTGAAGCCGCGCGCCATCATCCTCACGGAAAGCGAGATCTGGCCGAACTTCATCCGCGCCGCGAAGAAGCGCGGCATCCCGCTTTTCCTGATCAACGCGCGCGTCTCGGACCGCAGCGCGCCGCGCTACCGCAAGCTGCGCTGGTTCTTCGGCGAGGTGCTGCGCTGCTTCACGAAGATATTCGCGCAGTCCGACCTCGACGCTAGGCGCCTCGTTGACGCGGGCGCCGATCCCGCCACGGTGTCCGTGACCGGCTCGTTCAAGTTCGACGTGGCGAAGCGCAATCCGCCCAAGGAGGAGGAGCTCCGCGCGTGGATCGGCGGCGGAGAGATGCTTCTCGGCGGCAGCACGTGGCCGAGCGAGGACGAGGCGCTCCTGCGCATCTACGCCGAACTCGCGAAGACGCGGCCGGACGTGAAGCTCGTTATCGCCCCGCGCCACTTCGAGAAGGCGGACGCCGTCGAGGCCAACATCCGCAAGGCCGGCTTCGGCTGCATCCGCCGCTCTCGCGGCGAAACCTGCCCATCTTCAAGCTCTCCACTCTCCACTCTCAACTCTCAACCAGTTTACCTCTGCGACACTACCGGCGAGATGATGGGCCTCTTCGGAATCGCGACCGTGGCGTTCGTCGGCAAGTCGCTCTGCGAGCACGGTTCGCAGAACATGATCGAGCCGTGCCTCTGCGGTGTCCCGACGCTCGTCGGGCCGTACACCGAGAACTTCAGGCCGGTGATGAGCGACCTGCTGGCTGCGGACGCGATCCTGCAGGTGCAGGACGAGGAGTCGCTCAAGCGCGAGATACTGCGCCTCTTCGGCGATCCCGCCGCGAGGGCGGCGCTTGGCGCGCGCGCGAACGCGGCGGTGGAGCGCCGCCGCGGCGTGGTGGACCGCTGCGCCGAAGACCTGCTGCTTTTACAAAACAGGTAAACGAATCCGTCGTGCGGATTACACCGCATGGCGGATTTTAGCGTTTGCAAGGCGAAATGCGCCAGTTTGGCGAGTTGGCACGCCTTCTGCGAATGTTTTGCGTGCCGTCAATCAGGGCGGCCCAAAACAAAGGAAAAAGCAGATGAAACTGATAATCGCCTACATCCAGCCGGATCGGCTGAATGCCGTCAAACAGTCATTGTTCGACCGCGAGATCTACAAGATCTCCGTCACGAATGCGCTGGGGTGCGGACAGCAGGGCGGCTACATCCACATGTATCGCGGCGCCACCGAGGAGGTGACGCTCCACAAGAAGATGCGTCTCGCCATCGCTGTGAACGACGACTACATCGAGAAGACGATCGAAGCCATCATCGAGGGTGCCCGCACAGGCGACATCGGCGACGGCAAGATATTCGTCCTTCCGATGGACGAGTGTGTCCGAATACGGACCGGCGAACGAGGTCCGGCGGCGATAGGATAGTTGAAAGGTTAAAAGGTTAAATGGTTAAAGAGTTAAGAGGAAAACCATGGAAGCGACAACGATTGCTGCACCTGAGGTGCAAACAAACCTGAACGTAGTATGGACGCTCATAGCGGGCATACTGGTGTTCACGATGCAGGCGGGCTTCGCGCTCGTCGAGACGGGGTTCACCCGCGCGAAGAACGCGGCGAACATCATGATGAAGAACCTGATGGACTTCGCGGCCGGATCGCTCGCGTTCTACGTCATAGGCGCGGCGCTCATGTTCGGCGTGACGAAGGCCGCGGGCTGGTTCGGCTGGGGCGGACTCGGAATGCCGAGCCTCGCGACCGGCGAAGGGGTCTGGGACTGGACGTTCCTCTTCTTCCAGACCATGTTCTGCGCGACGGCGGCGACAATCGTCTCCGGCGCGGTGGCGGAGCGGATCGAGTTCAAGAGCTATCTCATCTACTCGGTCCTCATCAGCGCGCTCGTATATCCCGTGAGCGGTCACTGGATGTGGGGCGGTCTCGCGGGCGAAGGCTCGAAGGGCTGGCTGGAGCTGATGGGCTTCCACGACTTCGCCGGGTCCTCGGTCGTCCACTCGGTCGGCGGCTGGATCGCCCTCGCGGGCGCAATCGCCCTGGGACCGCGCCTCGGCAAGTACCGTCCCGACGGCAAGGCCAACCCGATTCCCGGGCACAACCTCGTCATCGGCACGCTGGGCGTGTTCCTGCTGTGGATCGGCTGGTTCGGCTTCAACCCCGGCAGCTACACCGCGGGCATCGGGTCGATCGGCCGCGTGGCCATGACCACGAACCTCGCCGCGTGCGCCGGCACCATCGCCGCGCTGGTAACCGCGTGGATCATCATGGGCAAGCCCGACCTGACGATGGCGCTCAACGGTTCGCTAGCGGGCCTCGTGGCTATCACCGCGCCGTGCGACCTCGTGACCGCGAACGCGTCCATCGTCATCGGGCTCGTCGCCGGCGTGCTGGTGGTGCTGAGCGTGTTCTCGCTCGACAAGCTGCACATCGACGACCCTGTGGGCGCCGTGTCCGTGCACTGCGTCAACGGCGTCTGGGGCACGCTCGCCGTGGGCCTCTTCGCGGCGCCGAAGGCGCTCGGGTACGGCAACGAGATGGCCGGCCTGTTCTACGGCGGCGGCGTCGAGTTCTTCGGCGTGCAGCTACTCGGCGCGGCCGTCACGGCCGCATGGGCGTTCGGCATGGGCCTGGCGATATTCTTCGCGCTGAAGGCGCTAGGGATACTGCGCGTCGATCCCAAGACCGAGCTCAAGGGGCTGGACGTCACCGAACACGGCGAAGACGCATACGCCTCGTTCCAGTTCTTCAGCAACACCTGACCCACGATGCATTTCTGTGGCCTGCGGCGGCGGTTTTGCCCCGACCGTCGCAGGCCAAACGACTTGCCATGACGCGGGTCCGTATGGGATAATGGTACACATGCTCGTTACCTACATCATCGGTTCGCTGGCCCTCATCATCAAGCCGGGGCCGGACCTGACGTGCACCATTGCCACCGCGCTCGCGGACGGCAAGGCGCGCGCCGCCACGCTTATGGCAGGACTCATCATCGGATGCTGGCTGTGGATCCTCATTCTCGCCGCAGGAGTCGCCACGGTCTTCACGCACCATCCCGCCGCCATGCTCTCGGTCCAGATCGCGGGCACGGCCTACATCGCCTATCTCGCCTTC
>CAMPAF010000336.1 GCA_946631535.1 uncultured Verrucomicrobiota bacterium | reverse complement strand
CAGGTGAAGGGCCCGATCACGATGAAGGGCTACTGGCACAACGACGCCGCCACGGAGGAGGCGTTCGACGGGGAATGGCTCAAGACGGGCGATCTCGCGTCGGTGGCCGAGGACGGCCTCATCACGATCTGCGGCCGCAAGAAGGCGCTCATCGTCAACCGCGAGGGCAAGAACATCTACCCGGAGGAGGTCGAGAACCATCTCGCCACCGATCCGCTGATCGCCGACTGCGTGGTGATCGGCTACACTGCCGGCGGCGTGCCCGGCGAGAAGGTCGGCTGCGTGGTCCATCCGAACATGGACCTGCTCGCCGAGCAGAACGGCGGACAGCCCGTCGAGTGGGACAAGGCAGAGAAGCTGGCCAAGGACCACATCCACAAGCGCTGCCAGGAGCTCGCAGACTACAAGCGCATCCGCAAGATCGTCGTATCCCGCGAACCGCTCGTCCGCACCTCCATACAGAAGGTCAAGCGCGTCGCCTACAAGGGAACCTTGGATGAATAGACATGCATATCTGACTGGGCCGGTCGTGTTCGTGGCCGGCCTGCTTGCCCTGCTCACGACGTGGCTCGTCATGGAGCCGGCGGCGCTGCACCATGCATTCGACCAGGACGGCTACTCGCCGTTCGAGCTGGCCACCATACCCTTCTACGCCGTCCTCATCCCACTGGTCTGGTGGAAGTGCCCGTTCACCGGCTCCCGCACGCGCCGGACGATCCTCTGCCTTGCCGTCTCGTGCGTCGCGTTCATGGCCGTGGTCAAGGAGATGGACCTTCACGTCATGGCGATGCACAACCTGTACCCCGATGTGGTCAAGGCGGACGGCAGCGTGTACGGCCTGGTGAAGCCCGACGGGCAACCGCTCACTGGCACGCCGTTCAAGATGCGCTTCCTCACGAACGGCGGCGCGCCGCTCGGCGCCAAGGCGATCGCGATCGCCTACTTCTCGCTCTTCTTCGGAGTGTTCGGCGTCACGCTCGCGTACTTCGCCAAGGACCTAATCGTCGGATTCTTCAGGAAGGTTCCGCCCGCCTGGTCGATGTGCTGCTTCGGCACCGCCGGCGTGATGGTGCAGCTCTGCGACCGCATGCCTGCCTGGATCCGCCATATCCGCCACCTCCCAAAGCCCAAAGGCAACGAGATCGACTCCATATCCTCGCTCTTCACGGCGCTCGAGGAAGGCGGCGAGATGCTGATCGCCATCTTCGCGATTCTAGCCATACTCCAGGCTCACGCCCTCTTCAACCGTCCGTCCGCACAAGCCTCCTAATCACCCAACCACCTATGGCGACGGACATCATCATAGAGGGCGCGAAGGTACACAACCTGCGCAACATCGACGTGCGCATCCCGCGCAACTCGCTTGCCGTCGTCACGGGCCTCTCCGGCAGCGGCAAGTCCTCTCTCGCGTTCGACACGCTCTACGCCGAAGGCCAGCGGCGCTACGTGGAGTCGCTCTCCGCATACGCGCGCCAGTTCCTCGACCAGATGCAGAAGCCCGACGTGGAGCGCATCGAGGGCCTGTCCCCCGCCATCGCCATCGAGCAGCGCACCTCCGGCGGCAACCCGCGGTCGATCGTCGCCACCGTCACGGAGATCCACGACTACCTGCGCCTCCTCTACGGATCCGTAGGCGTGGCCCACTGCCCAAAGTGCGGCAAGCCGGTTCGCCGCCAGAGCGCGGAGCAGATAGTCGAGACTATCCTGAAGTTTCCCGCCGGCACGAAGTTCATCATCTACGCGCCCGTCGTGAAGGGACGCAAGGGCCGCCACGAGGACACTCTCGCCGACATCCGCCGGGCAGGGTTCGTGCGCGTGCGTGTGGACGGCGCCACGTATCCCATCGAGGAGGTGCCCGACCTCGACAAGAAGAAGAACCACTCCATCGACGTCGTCATCGACCGCCTGGTGATTCCCGCCGCTGAAAGCAATAATGGTCGAACTGAGTTCGACCAATTTACCACCCGCCTCACCGACTCCGTGGAGCTCGGCCTCAAGACCGGCAACGGGCTCATCTCCGTGGACAGGCTCGGCACAGGCGAAACCACCTACAGCGAGAAGAACGCCTGCCCCGACTGCGAGCTCTCCTTCGACGAGCTGAAGCCCCGCTCATTCTCGTTCAACTCGCCATTCGGCGCATGCCCCACCTGCGGCGGCCTGGGCTCCATCTACTTCTTCGACGAGGACCTCGTCGTCCCCGACAAGACCCTCCCGCTCCGCGAGTGCATCCACCCCTGGCGGCGCGCCGGCCACATGGCGATCATGTACTACAACGAGATCCTCGCCAGGATCGCCAAGCAGTACAAGGTGAAGCTCGACACGCCCTACGAGAAGCTGCCCAAATGGTTCCGCCACAAGCTCATGCACGGCTTCGACGACGACCTCATCCTGCCCTGGCGCCGCGAGGACAAGCCTTTCGCGGGCGTGCTCGACTCCGTGAAGCGCATGATGGAGAACGCCGAGAGCGACGAGCGGCGAGAGAAGTTCGAGGCGTACCAGAGCGACCGCCCCTGCCCCGCCTGCCACGGCTCGCGCCTCAGGCCAGAGTCCCGCGCCGCCACCGTGGCCGGCAAGACCATCGTCGATGTCATGGCCATGCCGGTGAAGGACGCCCTTGGCTTTTTCAAGGAGCTGCTGGACATCAGCCTTTCTAAGGGCCCTAAGGACATTAAGGACTTTAAGGATATTAAGGACATTAATCTTGAGCCGATGAAGGACGTCTTGAAGGAGATCGTCAAACGGCTGGGGTTCCTCAACGACGTCGGCCTCGACTACCTCACGCTCGACCGCTCCTCAAGCTCGCTGTCCGGCGGCGAGATGCAGCGCATCCGCCTCGCCTCCCAGATCGGCAGCGGCCTCGTGGGTGTCCTCTACGTCCTCGACGAGCCGACCATCGGCCTCCACCCTCGCGACAACGAGCGCCTCATCGCCATGCTCAAGGCATTGCGCGACCGCGGCAACACTGTCGTCATCGTGGAGCACGACGGCGAGATGATGCGCACCGCGGACTGGATCGTGGACCTCGGTCCCGGCGCCGGCCGCGAAGGCGGCAACGTGATGTACCAGGGCGACTACAAGGGGCTTCTGAAGGCCGGCACGCTGACTTCCGATTATCTGAACGGGAAGAAGGCAATAGCCGCATCTGCGGCACCTCCCGCCACGATGGCCGAACTGTGCTCGGCCAAGAAAGGCAAGTGGCTCACCATCGCCGGCTGCACGGAGCACAACCTCAAGAACATAACGGTGCGCTTCCCGCTCGGCACGTTCACGGTCGTCACCGGCGTCTCCGGCAGCGGCAAGTCCACGCTCGTGGACGAGACGCTCAAGCGCGAGCTGATGCGCCGGCTCTACCACTCCAAGGCCGTGCCAGGCAAGTTCCGCAAGCTCGTTGGCGCGGAGCACATCGACAAGGTGATCGAGATCGACCAGTCGCCAATCGGACGCACCCCGCGCTCGAACCCGGCCACCTACGTGGGCTTCTTCTCCGACATCCGCGAGCTCTTCGCCAAGACCGAAGGCGCCAAGGCGCGAGGCTACACTGCCGGACGCTTCAGCTTCAACGTCAAGGGCGGCCGCTGCGAGACGTGCGGCGGCGACGGCGTGCGCAAGCTCGAGATGAGCTTCCTGC
>CAMPAF010000335.1 GCA_946631535.1 uncultured Verrucomicrobiota bacterium | reverse complement strand
TCATCTGGATGCGGTAGCCGCGGTTCACGCGCACGATGCCCTTGTCGTCCACCCAGGGCACGCGGAACATGACCACGCGCTCCGGCTCGACCATGCGCTCGAGAATCGCGTTGGCTTCATACTGCGGGTTCTTCTTGAGGACCGGATCAAGGGTCGTCAGCACTTCTTCGACGGCCTGGAGGAATTCCGGTTCGTTTGCATTGCGCGCAGCAGTTTCCTTCAGCACGCGCTCGACGTATTTGCTCATGTTAGATTCCTTTGTTGTTCGGCGACAGTTCGCCTTTCGCGATTAACTAGCAGATTTCATGCCAAATGACGGGGTTAGTGGCTGGGGGGAGGTGGTTAGGCACTAAGCCGGCGGTCCGCCAACTTCCAGTGGCACTCCCCTCCAACCACTGGCCAATATCACATCCAATCCACAGTAAATTGCAAATATAATTTTTTTGGCACGCCCTCATGGCATTACAGCCGATGTAAAGCCCAATCACATGCTTTTACACGGCGTGTAACGATCAGGTGTTGAAAATCACCTGGATCGTCTTTGGCTCGGCCCCGATGGCGCGACAAACGACAGGGCACTTGGCGAGAAACAGGAACGCGATCGGCTTGTCCGTCCTCTCGCTCATCGTCTCGAAGTTCGCCTGCCCCTTGGCGATGATCAGGTCCGCAGAAGAGAACGCTGCGCGGAACTCCTCTCCGCACGTCTCGTCCACCACCCCAGGCACGCCGTCGTCGTTGGAGACAAGACTATCACATTTTATAAAGTGTGAGAGTCCCGACGGCTCCAGCTCGGCCCGGGTCATGTCGTTGAACGCCGGCTTGCCACGCACGGCAAGCGTGATCTTGTCGCGGTACGGCTCCATCAGCAACCGGTCGAACACCGCCTCGCCGCAGTTGTCGAATATCCACAGGATAGACTTCGCCTCGTCCATCCGCCGCTTCAGTTCGGCGACAACATCACTGGGAGAGACGCGCTCCTGCGCGTCCTCATGGGGAGCCGCCGTCTCGGCGGCGGTCGCGCAGAAGCGCGACCCTCCCAACGCGCCGCAAATCGGCTTCTTGAACGCCTCCTTCATCGTCTCCATCGCTGCGGTGATGTCGAGGTCGGCGTAGATTGAGAAGTCGAGGATGTTCCCGGCGATGGCGAGCCGCAGGCGCTTCTCGAATTCGGCCGCAGTAAACTGCGGACCTCCTGTACTGAGATCTACATTTGCGATTTGTGAACAATTGTGACGATTGCCATTTGTGGACAATCCCATCCTCTCCATGAGCTTCAGCGCCAGCTCGGTGGACTTCTTCTTCTCCTCCGCCCACGGATCTGGTACCGCGCCACCGCACATCTCGAGCGCATTGTCGATGAGCTGGCGCGCGTAGCATGGCGGCGGCAGGGGATAGCCGGACTCCGCCGCCGCGCCGAGGATGCGCATCCCCGCGGCGGCGATGCGCCCTTCCAGCTCCGCGTCCCCGCGCGCCGACCGGCGCGCCAGCTCGGTCGCGTTGCGCGCGAGGCACGGCAGGCAGTCAAGGCACGCCCTCACCGCACGCCCTCGAAAACGATCCGCTCAAAGTCGAGCGCAGCCTTCGCGTCGGCGTCCATCTTCGCCTCGCCGATGCCGGGCTCCAGCTCGCGCCAGATCTTGATGTCCTCGCCCACCTTGCCGCCCATGCGAACGAACGGCTCCATGCAGACCGTCCCGTTGTAGCGGATGTCCTTCAGGGCCGTCGCTATCTCGTGCCACGGGGTGCGCCCGCGCCCCGGCACGCGGCGGTTGCACTCGCCCGTGTGGAAGTGCCCCAGAAGGCCCTTCGTCGCGCGGATGGCGCCGCCGATGGAGTCCTCCTCGATATTCATGTGGAACGTGTCGAGCATCACCTTCACGGCCGGCACGTCCACCTCCTTCACGAACTTCACGCCCTCCGCCGCCGTATTGAGGAGGTAGCCCTCGAAACGGTTCAGCACCTCGAGGCAGTAGTCCACGCCGCAGTCCTGCGCCACCTTGCCGACCTCGCGCACGCCCTTGACCGCGCGCGCCCAGTCTCCCGGCTTGTCGATCGGCTTGGAGTAGTCCACCGGCCAGTAGCTGTAGATGCCGCCGCCGATCGCGTGTATGCCGAGCGTCTCCAGGTTCTTCAGGAGCGCCGTGAAGAACTTCTTCGCGTTGCGGCGCACCGCCGCGTCAGGCGAGCCTAGGTTCTGGTCGGTGCTCGGACCGTGCCCCGCCGTGAGGAAGATGCCGTTGTCCTTCGCCGCCTGGCGGAGGTCCTTCAGCGTCTGGCGGCTGTAGCCGTTGATCGGCGTGCATGCGATCTCGAGGAAGTCGAAGCCGAGCTTCGCCACCTTCTCGATGTACCTGAAGTAGTCCGCCTTCCACTGGTTCTCCCAGTAGGCGTAGTAGATTCCGTATTTCATTCCCTGTCCCTTTCCTTACTTTGCCCGGATCGTCTTCGCGAACTCCATGAAGAACTCAGGGTAGTCGCTCGTGAAATGGTCGAAGCCGATATCCCACAGGCGCTTGTGCACGTCGGCGTTGGTGCCTTCGGTCCACGTGACGGTCTGGGCGGAGACGCCATGCTTGTGGAGAAGCTCGATCGCGCGCTTCAGGAACGGCGTCGAGGGACAGAACGGATCGGGACGCGAAAGGTCGGTCCGCACGTGGATCTGCACCTGGTCGATGCCGTCGAAGCCGGTCTCCGCCATCTCGTCGAGCCGCTTCTGCACGAAAGCCTCGGTCTTGGCGACGTTCTCCGGATCGTTGTTCCTGGGGAAGTTGCCGAGCCACACCATCGAGCGGCCATGTGGGGCGATCTTCCGCCATTCCACCACCTTGCGCCAGTTGGAGGAGCAGTAGTATGTCTGCTCTATCACTCCGAACCTCTCCGCAAGCTCGGCGATCAGCGCCGGCGGCGCGCCCTTCTCGTCCACGTACAGCAGCCGCTCCGGCCTGCCCTTCATCGCCGCGAACACGGCCTCCATCGTCGCAAGGCGCGTGGTGGCGTATTGGTCGCCCAGATAGGATCCCGTATCGACGTCCCTGACCTCATCCCACATGAGATCCTTGATCTTCTTCGACGCGAACTCCGGCGTTATGCCTCTTCCGATGCGGCGCAGGTTGTCGTCGTGCATGGCGATCGCCACGCCGTCCTTCGTGAGGCGCGCGTCCGCCTCGGGCGCGAACCCGAGTCCCCAGCACCAGAGGAACGTCTCCAGCGAGTTGTCGGGCCTGGACCCCTTTCCGCCGCCGCGGTGGATCTGCGAGCGGTAAAGCCCCTTCTCGCGCGGAATCCATGTGGGCTTTGACCATTGCCCCGCCGTCGCCGCGAACACGGCGGCGACGCCCATGACCATCATCATCTTCTTCATTTCTTGTCTCCTTGTTTTGTCAATACCCGTTGGGCTTCGTGCCCCAAAGCGCGAGGAACAGCCCAGCGCCCAAGATCGTCGCCGCGACCACGGAGAGGAACGGCACAGCCCATCCGCCAGTCGCCTCAGAGAGCGCACCCATGCCCCACCCGGAGAACAGGACGCTCGCGTAGGAAAAGAGCGACGTGAAGCCGACCGCCGTCCCGGCGAACCGCCGCGTCGCGATGTTGACTGCAGTCGCGCCCGTCATGGCCTGCGGACCATAGATGCAGA
>CAMPAF010000334.1 GCA_946631535.1 uncultured Verrucomicrobiota bacterium | reverse complement strand
TGTTCTGGTTGTTTCCAAAACTCAATACGCATGGGTGAATTACGCAGATGCGCCCACGATTTGCACGGTTTGATTTCAACGTTAGACATTCACCCCCGATATGGTATAATCTTCGCCGTCGATTTTACAGAAGGACGAGATGAAGATGAAACCGATTCTGCTGACTGGAACGGCCGCCTATTCGCCGTTCCGCCTCGACGCGCTTCGCGCCGCATTGGGCTCCTACGCCCCCGAACTCAAGACCGCTCAGATTGATGCGCGCTGGGTATATGCCATCCAGCCCGAGGGCGACGGACCCGACGAAGAGACTCTCGCTCGCGCGGCGCTGCTGCTAAATGCCGGTGGCGTGGAACGGGAAACGGGGAATGGTGAAAGGGGAACGGGGGCGGAGTTCTACGTTACGCCGCGGAAAGGGACGATATCGCCGTGGTCGTCGAAGGCCACCGACATCTTCCGCAACTGCGGGCTGAAGGGCATCGCGCGCGTCGAGCGCGGCATCCGCTTTCAGATATCGGTAGGCGGAAAAGACTTTCAACCATTTAACCCTTCAACCTTTCAACCTGCGCCTGCGGCGCAAGCGCTCCACGACCGCATGACCGAGGGCGTGTACACGAATCTCGATGACCTCTTCGACCAGCTGCCGCCGAAGCCCGGCCGTACGTTCGACGTGATGGCGCAGGGCGTGGAGGCCATCCGCGCAGCGAACGTGGAGCTTGGGCTCGCCATCTCCGAACCGGAGATGCAGTACCTCGCGGACAGCTTCGCCGCCGCCGGGCGCAATCCCACCGACACCGAGCTCGTGATGTTCGGCCAGGTGAACAGCGAGCACTGCCGGCACAAGATCTTTGGCGCGAAGTTCATCATCGACGGCAAGGAAATGCCTAACTCCCTCTTCGGCATGATCAAGAACACGCACAAGAAGAACGGCAAGGGCACGCTCGTCGCGTACAAGGACAACTCGTCCGTGGTGGAGGGGTTCGAGACGGAGATGTTCGGGGCGACAGCCGACCATGCCTACCGCTTCAAGAAGGTCCAGCTCGACCAGCTGATGAAGGTGGAGACGCACAACCACCCGACGGCCATCTCGCCGTATCCTGGCGCGGCGACGGGCGTGGGCGGCGAAATCCGCGACGAGGCGGCGACGGGCAGCGGTTCGCGCTCCAACGCCGGCATCTGCGGCTTCATGGTGAGCGACCTCCACATCCCCGGCTATCCTCAGCCGTGGGAGCGCGAGTACGCGGAGTTCCCGAAGCGGCTCGCCACGCCGCTCGCCATCATGACCGAAGGTCCCATCGGCGGCGCGGCGTTCGGCAACGAGTTCGGGCGTCCGCAGCTCACCGGATTCTTCCGCACCTACGAGGGCGAGGTGGCGGGCCTCTACCGCGGCTACCACAAGCCCATCATGCTCGCGGGCGGGCACGGCGTCATTATCCGCGACCAGGTGGACAAGAAGCCAGTGACGACAGGCGCGTACATCGTCCAGATCGGCGGTCCCGCGATGCGCATCGGTCTCGGCGGCGGCGCGGCTTCTTCGATGATGACAGGCACGAACGACGAGGCGCTCGACTTCAACAGCGTACAGCGCGGCAACGCCGAGATGCAGCGCCGCTGCCAGGGCGTGATCAACGCCTGCGCGGCGCTGGGGAAGAAGAACCCGATCCTCTCCATCCACGACATCGGCGCTGGCGGCCTCTCCAACGGATGCCCAGAGCTCGTCGAGGCGACCGGCGGCAAGTTCCAGCTCCGCAAGGTCCACAACGAGGAGCTCTCCATGAACCCGATGGAGATCTGGTGCTGCGAGGCGCAGGAGCGCTACGTGCTCGCGCTCAAGCCCTCCGCGCGCGCCTTCTTCGAGGAGCTTTGCGCGCGCGAGCGCTGCCCCGTGGCGTTCATCGGCGAGGCGACCGGCGACGGACAGCTTGTCCTCGAGGACGACTACTTCCACGACCGCCCGATCGACATGGACATCCGGGTCTTGCTCGGCAAGCCGCCGCGCATGGTACGCGACGTCAAGCGCGTGAAGGTGAAGCATGAGAACCTGAATCTTGCGGGCGTCAAGCCGCAGGACGCGTTCTTCCGTCTCCTGCACCTGCCGACGATCGCCGACAAGACGTTCCTCGTCACGATCACCGACCGCTCGGTCACGGGGCTTGTGGCGCGCGACCAGATGGTCGGGCCGTACCAGCTGCCGGCGGCGGACTGCGCGGTCACGACGATGGGCTACAAGACGCTCAACGGCCAGGCGATGGCGACGGGCGAGCGTAGCCCCGTCGCGCTCGTAAGCGGTCCGGTCTCCGCGCGCCTCGCGATCACCGAGGCGCTCACGAACCTCGCGGCGGCGAACTGCGGCGACATCAGGAACGTGCGCCTCTCCGCCAACTGGATGGCGCCCTGCGGCGAGCCTGGCGAGGATGCCAACCTCTACGACACCGTCGAGGAGGTCGGCCTCAACTTCTGTCCGGCGCTCGGCATCTCCGTGCCCGTGGGCAAGGATTCGTGCTCCATGCACACCACGTGGACCGACTCGAGGGGCATCGCGCACAAGCAGGTTGCGCCGCTCTCGCTCGTCATCTCCAGCTTCTCGCCCGTGAAGGACGTGACGCTGACGCTGACGCCGGATCTGAAGAAGAAACCGTCATGCCTCATCTACGTCGATCTCGGTCATGGCGCATGCCGCCTGGGAGGCAGCTGCCTTGCGCAGGTGTACAGCCAGCTTGGCAAGGAGACGGCCGACGCGGACGCGAAGTCGGTGAAGGCTTTCTTCAACGCGATGCAGAAGATCGTGGAGAAGAAGCTCGCTCTCGCATATCACGACCGCAGCGACGGCGGTCTTGCCGTAACGCTTGCCGAGATGGCCATCACGGGCGGAAGGGGCATTGCCGTGCGGCTGCCGGATGTTGACGCCGAAGGCACCCCTGTTGACCCGCTCGCGGTCCTCTTCGCCGAGGAACCCGGCGCGGTGCTGCAGGTGGCGGACGAGCACGTGCAGGAGGTGCTGTCCATCTTCAAGAAGGCCGGGCTCGCAGGCGACACCTTCCTCATCGGTGCGCCCACGGCCGACCGGTCGTTCACGATCCATGTCGGGTGCCGTCGCGTTCTCGCGACGGACATCACCTCCATCCGCCGCGCGTGGAGCGAGACGACGTACCGCATGCAGGCGCTGCGCGACAATCCGGTGACGGCCCGCGAGGAGTACGACAACGGCCTCGACGAAACCGACCCAGGATTGACGTTCTCGCTTACTTACGATCCGGATGAACCGGTAGCGCGCGTCCCGCGTGCCCGCGGCGGTCGCAGGACGACCACCCTGCCAAAGCCCCGCATGGCAATTCTCCGCGAGCAGGGAGTGAACGGCCACATCGAGATGGCGGCGGCGTTCGCGCTCGCGGGCTTCGAGAGCGTGGACGTGCACATGACGGACCTTCTCGCTGGGCGCGTGGACCTGGCCGACTTCCAGGGACTAGTGGCGTGCGGCGGCTTCAGCTACGGCGACGTGCTGGGCGCGGGTAGCGGTTGGGCTCGCTCGATCCTCTTCAACAGGAAGCTGAAGGCGATGTTCAGGAAGTTCTTCCACAGGAAAGACACGTTCTCGCTCGGCGTGTGCAACGGCTGCCAGATGCTCTCGCAGCTGAAGGACCTGA
>CAMPAF010000333.1 GCA_946631535.1 uncultured Verrucomicrobiota bacterium | reverse complement strand
ACAAGGCCGCGCCGTCCGTTGCGACAATGCCGTTTGTGAATGAGTTGCCGGTGTTGGAGATTCGGAATTGCCCGCCCGGACTGGAGCCGGTACCTCCGGCGATAAACAAGCCGCCGCCCGAAACCACATTATTGTTGAACCCGAATCTGCACCCGTTCAATTCCACCCTGTTGCGCACAGGATCGTTGAGGACAAGTTTCCCGTGCCAGTTGTCTTGCGTGTCCGAGAAAGCGGTCGAAAGGGCTTGACTGCTGGCGATGCGGATTTTCGCGCCAGGTTCAAGCGTCAGCTGCCCTTGATAGTAGTGCTGCAGCGAACCGAACACCATCTGCGAGTTCTCCATGATGCGTGGTCTGTGGTTGAAGTAGTATCCTTCGCCGCTGTTGTACCTTACGCCATCACCCGTCACGTCGATGTCGCCGCTGCCGCCCGAATATTTGTACGGACGCTCGATCACGATGGGATTGCCGTCGGCGTATGTCGTAAGCGTGTATCCGTTCAGATCAAGTACGCCCTGCGAGACGACGAGATAGAACGTATTGCCGGAATACGACGCGACTTTGCCGTTCCCGGTGAGGTTGAGCGACTTGCCGAACATCGTCGTTGATGTCGGATTGCCCGACACGTTCACGAGAGCGCCCTGCCCGCCATAGCCGTCACCTTCAAAATAGATCTTCTTGCCTGAAAGCGAAACGTATTGAACAGACGTCTGCACCGCAAGCGTCGCACCGTTGGCGATCACGACATTTCCGCTGAGCGCGCCGAGAGTCGTGTTCGCAGCTTTTACCGGGCGCGAGAGATACACGCCCCCGTCAATGTGCACGTTGCCGACAAAATCGACAAGGTCTTCGGATACGGACAACGCCCCTTCTCCGCGCTTGACGAAATTCGTCACGCTTCCGCCAGTTATGACAGAGATCGCCGCGGCGGAGAGCTCGTTCGTCTCGCCCTCGGGGACCGTCACGATGTACGTCTTCGCGTCATCGGGATCATATGAATAGGTGTTTGCGGCATGCAGCGCAGATCCAATGCAGAAGATAAGCGCACTTGCTCCGCATCTCATCGCTTTCATCGCTCTCATGGACGTGTCTCCGTTTTTAGAAAGATTCTCCTCTGACATACCGAGGGCCTATTACGGCGTCAGCCGGAAATTTCCCCGTGCGAAGGTACTCTAGCACGGACGACGCGACCGTTTCGCCGGCCGCTTTGCAGTCCATCTCCATCCTGGTGAGAGGAACAAGCGACACGGGGCCATAGTCGCGATTCGCCCACGATACGATTCTCACGTCACGGGGAATCTCCAGCCCGTTCTTCGCAAAGGCAAGCAAAGCGCCCGTCGCAAGATGGTCGTCCTGGAAAAACACGAGTTTCGGAAGAGGCTTCGTCGTCCGCGAGAACTCCTTCGCCGCCCACAAGGCGAGGCTGTAACCCTTCCATCGTTCCTTCGCGGGCGGCACGTGCAACGTCCTCACGGCGATGCCGCTGCGCTTCAACGGCTTCTCAATGTCGAGACCGTTCCGCCAGACTTTCACCTGCAGCACGCCCTTCACCCGCTTTTCACGGCAATCCCTGACGAAATCGTCCAGCGCCAGATCGTTGCGGACGAGGATTCTCCCCACGCACTTTCGGAGACGGGCATCATGACGCGTGAGCCATGCGAACGGCACGCCGCACCGGGAGAGCCGCGCCGCCACCTCCTTTCTGTCGTCAAGAAGCACCACAAGGTTTATCTGCTGACGCAGCATCGTGTCCAGCATCGAGAAATCCGGCTGCCCGGCCTCTGTCTGCGGGACGGTGGCGACAAGCGGGAGATATCCGGCGGCGATAAGCGAGTCGCGCAGGATTATGCGAACGGGATCGTCATCGGCATTCCCGATTCCGGGTTCCGTCACAAGCAACACCTGCCCATTCCAGAGCGGGCGGCCCTTTGCGCAGACCACGCTTCCGCTGCGCGACCGCTGTACGATGAGCCGCTTCTCCGCGAGTCGGCGCATCGCCCGTATCGCTACGACGCGGCTTACGCCAAGAATCTCGGCAAGATCGCGTGACGGCGGCAGCATGTCGCCGGCGGCATAATACCCTGTCTCAACCGCCCTGCCAAGCGCATCGGCCAGCTGTTCGACCAGTCCGCCGCGGTGAGTCCGGTCCAGCGTGAATGGCGGCTTCTTGAAGTTCCCGTCCATCGCAATGCCGTCGAGGTCTCAGACAGACTGCAGATCCTGGCCCTTGCCGTCCGAGACGCCGCGCGAGAAGTCGAACTTGTCCATGTCCATCTCGTCCACGGTGAACGGCTTGGCGGTCTTCCACCCGCCGCGCGTGTAGTCCGGGAAATCGATCGCCGCGGAGCGGGCGTTTACGCTCCTCTCGGACAGCTCCACGATCGAAGAGTACGTTGCGAGATCGTACACGTCCGTATCGAGCGGCAGCCCGTTCTGCAGGCAGTACGCCCAGCGGAGGTCCATCACGAAGTCCATGCCGCCGTGGCCGCCAACCTTCTTCGCGATCTCTCCCGCGACCTTCCAGAACGGATGGCGGTACTCCTCCCTGACCTTCTGGGTCTTCGCTTCGTCGAAATACTTCTTTGCGCCGCCGTCGCCCTCCTTTTCCTCCCATGCCATGAGCAGGGACGGATAGCTGCGGTAGATGCCCTTGGTGCCCATGTAGAGGTTGCCGCGGTCGTATGGGCGCGGCGTGCAGACGTTGTGTATAAGCGAGAGAGTCTTGCCGTTCGCCGTGCGCATGAGGCACGTGTTTATGTCGCCTTTCACCATTCTCTGCGTGTGGCGGTTGAACGGCTTGCCGTCAATGCCGACGGCCCGGTCGTCGTCCGGGAAGTTCGCCCGCCCGAACGCCTCGAAGGACGCGCTCTTCGTCTCCATCGACACGAGATATTCGAAGCGGTCGCCGCGGTTGATGTCGAGGCAGCGCCCCGCCGGCACGAGCCCGTGCGTCGGATAGTAGTTGCCGTGGTGCTTCATGTGCCGGTCGAGACGCCAGAAGCGCCCGTCTTTCGGATTGTACTGAAGCTTTCTCTGGTCGTGCTGGTAGCCGACCTCCGCCTGGACTATCTCCCCGAGCATGCCCTTGCGGATCAGATTGAACGCAAGCATCTCCTCCTCTCCGTACACGCAGTTCTCGAGCATCATGCAGTGGCGGCGATTGCGTTCGGCCGCCTCGACGGTGGCCCAGCATTCCTCGAGACTGAACGCCCCCGGCACCTCCTGCATGACGTGCTTGCCGTGGTCCATCGCATAGACGTTGATCGGGCAGTGAAGCGGACGCGGCGTCACGGAATAGACGACGTCGCAGACGTCCGAGTCGCAGAGCCCCTTCCATGCGTCCTCGTCTCCATTGCGGCTCCACTCCCTCGCGGCGGGCTTGCCGTGCTCCCTGAGCCATTTCTGGGCAAGGTCGAGCCTGTCCGGATTTATGTCCGAGATCGCCGCGACCGAGCAGCCTGGAATCTGCGCTATGCGCATTACGGCGCCGATTCCGCGCCCGCCGACGCCGATTACGCCGACGCGCACGTGTTTGATCGGCGCGACGCGGAAGCCGTGCATCGGTGCCCCCTCGCCGCCGCCGACGCCGCACATCGCCGACTTGCGGCTCATGCACCCGGCCGCCATTGCCACCGCGCCCATCCA
>CAMPAF010000332.1 GCA_946631535.1 uncultured Verrucomicrobiota bacterium | reverse complement strand
TGCCGAAGGACGCCACCATCGAGCTGGTGGGCGGTCCCGGCAAGGAGTTCTGGGCCAACGGGAAGAACTGGGAAATCTACGACAAGTGGATGGCAAACGTTCGCCGCACCTGCGCGAAGGACGGACGCGGTCCGTACTGGGGCGAGTGGCGCGCCGAGACGCATCCTGGCGCGCCGCGCGCGGACGACCGGTTCCTGCACGTCCTCACGGCGGCGGACGTCAAGACGCCGCGCGGCGTGGCGACGCGTCTCGTGGAGGAGGCGGACCGCGACGGCGTGACGCTCGTCATTCCCGCGAGCCGGGAGGGTCGCGCTGCCGCGCGACCGACGTACGAGATCACCCTGCTATTCAACCGCGCTGGCAAGGTGGGCGGCGAGATGCGCCTCAAGGAGAAGGACGCCGCGGGACGCGTCCGTTCGACGGTCCGTCCGCTCGCCGAGACCGTCACGCCGCAGAAGGGCGTGCTGCTATGTCACAAGGAAATTACGGCAAGAGGTGTTGAAAGATGAAGAAGATGCTGATGATTGCTTGTGCGGGAATCGCTTCTTGCACGTGGGCGGCGCACACGGACGCGCCGCCCGGACGCTACGACTACACCGCCAAGGTGGCTGCGGCGGATGCGGCCGGCACTGCGGCCGCGAAGAAGAGCGATTCGCCCGAGGCGGCGCTTGCCCTGGCCGACCGCACCTACGCCTACGTGGAGAAGGCTCTCGGGGTATCGGCGCTCGCAGACGAGAAGGCCGAGCTAGAGGCTGACCGCAAGTGGCTCGCCGCCGCGAAGACGGAACGCGAGCGCGCGACCGTGGAGAAGGAGATACGCCGCTTGCGCCGCCGCATACTCTTCCGCCATCCAGATCTGCAGTTCAAGAAACTGCTGGCCGTCCAGCGCGGCATCCCGTACACCCGCGAGAACCACATGGTGGACCAGTACCTCGGCCGCTGGAGCCGTCCGGGACCGGGCCTCGTCGTGCTCGAGAACTGGCAGACCGCGCCGAAGAAGAGTTCCTTGCTCGGCGGCAAGCTGCCGACGGGCACGGTGATCAACCCCGACCTCCACTGGAACGCGGACCGCATCCTCTTCTCGTTCTGCGACCACACGGCGAAGCCGCCTGCGGACGCGCAGAAGCTGAAGGTGCCGGAGGTGGTTGTGCGCGACGACCCGTGGGTGAAGAAGGTCGATCCCACGCACCCGATCTACGGGCCCGGCTACAAGGCGGGCGGCGAACGCGCCATCGCCCACCGCCGCTACTTCATCTACGAGTGCGCGGCGGACGGTAGCTGGGTGCGCCAGGTGACGGGCTGCCCCGGCGACCCGATGGAGACACAGGGCGGACGCCAGACCGCGATGATCGAGGACATCGACCCGTGCTACCTGCCGGACGGCGGGTTCGTGTTCTCGTCCACGCGCGGACAGAACTACGGCCGCTGCCACTGGGGCCGCTACGTCCCCTCGTTCCTCCTCTACCGCGCCGACGCGGGCGGGAAGAACATCCGCCAGCTCTCCTTCGGCGAGGCGAACGAATGGGAGCCCGCCGTGATGAACGACGGCCGCATCGCCTACACGCGGTGGGACTACATCAACCGCCACGCCGTGTGGTTCCAGTCGCTCTGGGCCACGCGTCCCGACGGCACGGCCGTCTCGCACGTCTACGGCAACTACTCCGAGGACATCGGCGTCGTCACCGAGACGAAGGCGATCCCCGGTTCGCGCCTCCTCCTCTGCACGGCGAGCGCCCACCACAACATCACGAGCGGGTCGCTCTTCCTGCTCGACCCGAGCGTGGGCGAGGACGGCCTCAAGCCCGTCACGCGCGTGACGCCCGAGGTGCCGTTCCCCGAGAGCGAGGGCTGGAACACGCCCGGCGCCTACTGCTCGCCGTTCCCCGTGAACGACACGCTCTTCCTCTGCTCGTACTCGGACGAGACGCTCGGCTATCCCGACTATCACCCCCGCCACCGCCGCGAGGAGTACATGGCCGCGTGGCCGTCGCCCGCCGCATTCGGCATCTGGCTCGTCGACACGCTCGGCGGCCGCGAGCTCATCTACCATGATCCCGAGATCTCCACCTTCAACCCGATCCCGCTCGTGAAGCGTCCGATGCCGCCGGCGCTCGTCTCCACACTGCCGCCGCCCGACAAGGCGCCGGACACGGGCCTCTGCTACGTGGAGAACGTGTACGACTGCCGCTCCGAGCTGCCGAAGGACTCGATCAAGTGCCTGCGCATCAACAAGCTCGACGTGATGGGCGCGTGCCGCCGCGAGACGCTCAACCAGCACGACGACCTCGACCTCCACAAGGAGTCGCTTGGCACGGTGCCGGTGGCCGCCGACGGCTCGGCGCAGTTCCGTATCCCGGCGGGCGTGCCGATCCAGCTGCAGGCGGTGGACACGAACGGCGTGGCGGTGTTCACGATGCGCTCGTTCATCTACGCGCAGAAGGGCGAGGTGCAGGGCTGCACGGGCTGCCATGAGAACAAGTTCAAGAGCGGCGCGGCGAAGTACGCGGTGCAGAGTCCGGCCGGCCGCACTACGTACGATCCGAAGCCCGAAGTTGACCTCGGCTACACGGGTCCGTTCAGCTTCACGAAGAGCGTGCAGCCGATCTTCGACAGGCACTGCATCTCATGCCACGGGCTCGGCGAGGGACGTCGCCCCGCGTTCTCGCTCGTCGGCACGAACGGCGTCTACAACCTCATCAAGCGCAAGCAGGTCTCGTTCGTGGCGAGCTACCGCGAGACGCGCGAGTCGAAGCCGTACGACTACTTCGCGGCGGCGAGTCCGCTCTGGAAGAAGGTGAAGCGCGGACACGGCGGCGCGAAGCTCTCCAGGGACGAGCTACAGACGCTCGCGCTCTGGATGGACCTCAACGTGACGGAGTTCACCGTGGGCGGCGGCTACTCGTGGAACCGTCCGGAGTCGCGCGACGCCGATCCGGCGGGCGAGGCGGCGCTGCGCGCGGCCGTGAAGGAGGCGCTCGGCGAGAAGGTGGCGGCGCAGCCGTTCGACGCGCTCGTGAACCGCGGCATGGAGGAGCGGAGCCGCGTGCTGTGGCTCGTGAAGCCCGAGGACCGAGCCCGCTTCCTGCTGCTCGTGAAGGCGTCGCTCAAGCCGAAGCCCGCGCATGACATCCAAGGCACATGCGGCCGCGACGATGCCTGCGAGTGCAACTCCTGCTGGGTCCGCCGCGGCGGCTACAACGCCCCGAAACGCTAGGAAGGAGATTGTGGCATGCCATTGAAAAGGTTTGCGTCTGCGACGGTTCTCGGCATTGCTGCACTGGCCGCGGCGGCGGATTTCGACATCCGCAACTACGGCGCCCGCGCGGGCGAAACGTGCACGGCGGCCATCCAGAAGGCCCTCGACGCGGCGGATGCCGCGGGCGGCGGACGGGTGGTCGTGCCGGCGGGGACGTGGACGAGCGGCACGGTTTGGCTACGTTCGCGCGTGGAGCTGCACCTCGCGAAGGGCGCCGTGCTGAAGGGGAGCACGCGGCAGGAGGACTACAACCGCAACGACGCGTTCCCCGAGAACTTCTGGAGCGACGGCGAGGAGTGGAGCGGCGGGCACCTCGTTCTCGGCTACAAGGTCGAGGGCGCGTCCATCACCGGCGAGGGCGTGATCGACGGCAGCGGCCCCGCGTTCTTCGGCGAATGCG
>CAMPAF010000331.1 GCA_946631535.1 uncultured Verrucomicrobiota bacterium | reverse complement strand
ACGTAGAGCGACGTGGCCGGACTGGTGGCGGTGCGCGCCACGATGCGCGCCGGCATGGCGGCCGTGAACGAAACCGTACCGCCCGAGATGGTCGCACCGGCTGGCAGGGCGTCGAGGATCACGTCGGACGACCCGTCGGCGGCGATCCGCGCGGAAAACGACACGCTCGCGCCGACGCCGGACCAGACGTCCAGCGCGTTGTCCTGCCAGGTCGTTCCGCCGTCCGTCGAGAACTGCACGCCCAGTCCGCCCACATGCGTGAGCACCTGGACGGCGCCGTTCTCCACGCGCCAGCCCGTCGCGCCGTCCGTCGCGCTCGCGCCCATGAAGCGGACGCGGTCGAGGAAGTCGTTGCGCAGGATCTCTGCGGGCGTCAGCACGCGCTCCGTCATGCGCACGGCGCAGATTTCCGCGCCGCTCTTCAAGGGAGACACGCCGCCGACGCTCGCGCCGAAAGAAAGGGTCGCCAACGTCGGGGAAAGGTAGTCGCACGTGATCGTGTGGAGGACGTTCACGCCGTCGCAGTAGAGCGTGGCGGTCGTTCCGTCGCACACGACGGTCAAATGCTGGCGCTTGCCCCACGCGGTCAATCCGGTCGTCTCCGGGATTTTCACAAAGTCATAATAGGCTTTCGCACGGTACTGGAGACCGCTCACGAGCGGGTTCTTGCTGTTGACGTGGCGAATCTCCATCGTCAAGTTGCGGTTGTTGCCGTTTTCGTGGCCGAAGTAGGTCCAGTATTCAAATGCGTTGGCTTGCGATTCGGTCGGATGTGACACCACCATCTCCAGCGTGAACGCCTTGTTCTGCAAGGCGGCGAGCGCCTTCGGGGACGTGGCGGAGATGTAGCGGTTGGAGTTGCCCACCCAGGCGTCCGCCGTGAACGCCGAACCGTTGACGAGCGTGAACGTCTGGTTGCCGGTGAGGTCTGTCCATTCGGTCGGCGCGGCGACGTGCACGCCCGCGCCGCCGTTCTCGATCGCGTCGAGATGGCCGATCAGGCCGTCCTGCACATAGAGCGACGCGGGCGGCAAGTTTCCTTCCGCCGCCGCAATACGCGCGACAATTGCCGCGATAATTATCGATATCTGTTTCATTGTTTCTTCTCTTTCGCTGCTTCTCAGTTCAAGATTGCGACCTGAAGTATCTTCATCTACCCTCCGCCTTGTTGGCGACATAGGGGATCGGGTCGGCGAAGTCGCCGTCGAACGCGAGCGGCATCATGTAGACGTTGAGCGCCTTGTCGCAGAAGTAGAGGCGCGAGACGGACGGCTTGCGGCCGTGGCCGTCCGCCCAGAAGGCGTAGAAGTCAGGCTGGACGTTGATCGGCTGGCGCGGATAGTTCTGGTTGCGCTCGCTGCCGGAGGTGAGCTTCTTCTCCTTCGCCCACGTCTCGCCCGCATCGTGCGAGATCCACGCGGCGATCTCGCCGCCGGGGTTGAACGGCTGGGGACCCTTCTCCGACGCGCCGATGAGGCGCCAGTCGGAATCCGTGTCGATGTACAGCTCGGCGAAATCGTAGTTGTTGTCGCTGCGGATGCCCGTGTCGATCTCACGCCACGCCTCGCCCGTCCACTTGGCGAGCTTCCACTCGCGCGGACCGTCCACCGGCCCCGCGCGGTAGCCCTTGCTGACCGTGGAGAGGATCACGGGGCGGCCCTTCGAGTCGAACTTCACGCCCTTGATGTAGACGTTGCGGCCCGTGCCCGCGTAGGGCAGGGCGAGCGCGGGGTTCTCGCGCGTGTTGAGCGGGAGCGCCAGCATCTCACCCTTCGCGTTCTGCCAGGTCTTGCCGAAGTCGGACGTCTCCATGTAGAAGATGTCCGTGCGCCAGTTAAGTCCCTTGCCCTTCGGATGCTGGTCGAAGGCGACGCCGATCTTCTGCCCGAACGGCCAGGAACGCTGGTAGTGGCCGTCGTTGAAGAACACGAGGAGTGTGCGGTCCGACCATTCGGTTCCGTCCGCGTTGCTCGTCATGAAGCAGTTGGAGCGGCCCGACATCTTCCCTTTCAGGTAGGACGCGTGCAGGAAGAGAAAACCGTGGCCGGGCACGAAGAACGGCTGCGGGTAGGAGAAGTTGCCCTTCCAGATCACCTTGAACGACGAGATGTCGTACGGCTTCTCGCTGCGGGCGATGCGCGAGGGGCGCGACTGCCCGTGGCTCGAGGAGAAGAGGTAGATGTAGCCCTTGTCGTCGAGGCCGATGACGGCATTGTCGTGCGCGTCGGTGGTATGCTTGTCGAAGACGACCGTCGGGCGCGCGAGCTTCTTCGTCTTGTGGTCGAAGTAGGAGACCGACTGCAGGAGCGTCGAGTTGCGCTCGTCCGTGCCGCCGAACGTGAAGAAGGTCTTGTCCGCCTCCTTGGAATACACGGCCATCGGCACGTGTCCCGCGCAGTAGGTGCCGAGTCCGCCGGAGTACTTGTAGACGTACTCGTCGTGCGAGGGCTGGTTGAAGTACCAGATGCCGCGGAAGCCCGGCGCCTTGCTGTTCAGCAGCTCGGGCTCGGCCATGCGTCCGTCGTCCTGCGGACGCGCCCTGTGGAAACCGTCCTTCGTCAGCTGGGATCCGGCAGCCTCCACCGTGTGCCCCTTCGCCTTTTCGAGGATCGCGCGGCAGAGCCAGAGCATCGCGGCCTGGCCGTGCGAGTCGCCGTTCACGCGCCGACGGGCGAGGTAGTAGGGGCGGTCGTTCTTCGCGCCCGTTCCCTCGCAGACGTTCGAGAGGTTGCCGAACTCGTCCATGCGCGCGACGAGCGCGAGGAAGGCGCGCCGGAAGGCACGGCCGTACGGCTTCTCGTCGAGCCAGCCGTTCTTCACGCCCTCCGCGAAGGCGTAGGCGAACATGGCCGTGCAGGAGCTCTCCGCCCAGGCGTCCGGTTCGCCCACGAGCTGCGCCCACATGCCGTCCTCGCGCTGTTTCTCGAGGAGCGTCTTCATCATCTTGCGGTAGCCTTCGAGGATGCGCGGACGGTACTCGCTGTCGGCGGGGAGGTACTTGAGCGTCATCGGCATCGCGGCGGCCATCCAGCCGTCGCCGCGTCCCCACACGTAGGGCACGTCCGGCGTATGGTAGAAAAGGCCGTTCGGAAGCTGTAGCTTGTCGAGGTAGAGGACGAGTTCCTTCGCGGTGCGGTCGATGTACTTCCGGTCGCCCGTGAGGCGGTACGCCTGCGTCTGGAGGGCGGCGATCATGTAGGCGTCGTCGATCCAGAGGCGCGTCTGGTCGGTGTAGCCCTGCTTCCACCAGGAAAGACGCGTCTCGTAGGGCGTCTTGTTGTACCACGGCGGGGGATCGTCCGGCTTCGGCTCCTCCCACTGCATGTCCGCGTACGCGAGGCCGAGGTCGCGCGCGCGTTTCTCGCCCGTGAGGATGGCGATCTCGAGCGGCACCGCGCCCACGATGGTGAAGTCGACGTGCTTGAACTTCGGCAGCACGTGTTTTTTCGGGCCGTAGTAGGGCTCGAATGCGGCGACGAGCTGCCTCTCCAGCTCCGCGTCGCCAATGATGCGCGCGCATTCCATCGCGTTGATCCAGAGGCTCACCACGGAGTACTGGATCTCCTTGCCGAACCCGTAGCCGCGGTTCCCGCGGTAGCCGTTCGTGGGGCAATAGTAGTCGGGCGACGTGGAGAGGAACTGCCGCGCGATGCGGCGGCTCACGTCCGACGG
>CAMPAF010000330.1 GCA_946631535.1 uncultured Verrucomicrobiota bacterium | reverse complement strand
GGTCTTGTCCGTGCCGTAGACGCGGTAGACGACGCGCTGTTCGCGGTCGGTGAGGTTCGCCGCCAGCAGGACGACCTTGCCGTCCGCCGTGCGCCACCAGTTGCCGCGCACGTCCGCCATCGTGGCGAACTTGCTGGGCGGCAGCTTGTAGGCGGGATCGTAGAGGCTGTGGTGGGGGCGGCGGCCGAGCCATTCGTACGTCGTCTTGCCGACGGGTTCCGCGAAGCGCAGCTCGTCGAGCAGGTTGCCGTAGGCGAGCGCGTCGAGGTTCTTCTGGCGGAAGGCGCAGAGCTGGTTGAGGATCGCGCACTTGTCGGGCTTGTCGAGGATGTCGGGCAGGAACCAGCCGAGCGCGTTGCCCCAGAGGAGCTCGCGCGTCTGGAGCGCGCGGAAGGCGGCGGGGGCGTCATCGTTGTTCTCCGGGCTGCAGAAGTAGGTGGTGTAGCCGGAGTAGACGGCGTTGTGGAAGGGGACGTCCTTCGGGTCGCGCACGACCACCTGCAGGTAGCCGTCCACCATGTTGAGGCACATCTCGCCCGAACCTTCGGTGGTGATGAACGCGCCCTTGGCGTTCCACGCGCGGTGGATGGGCTCCATCATCTTCTCGTAGCCCTCGCGCCACCACTTGCCGCCGCCGAGCGGATGGCCGTGTGCGGGATCGTAGCAGGGGATGCCGGGCGCCGCGCCGATCTGGTCGATGAAGATCGACTTCGCCCCCAGTTCGTCGAGGATGCGTCCGGTGAAGGTCCGCACCACCTTCTGCCACGGCGGGCAGGTGGGGCACATTACGGCGAGCGGCGCGGTGAGGCGTCCGTACTTCTCCACGTAGCGCGTGTCGTTCTGCCGCAGGACGGCGTAGGGTTCGGCGAGGATGAAGCCGCTCGTGGGGGCGGACCAGAGGCGTCCGTTCACGTATGGCATCGGCTCCTCTCCGATGGATTGGCAGTACGCGATGCATTCCTTCGTGCCGGGCTGTGCGGGGAAGTACTCGGGGTAGTTCACGTCGTGGCCCGAATGCTGCCAGAGGTGCCAGTGGAGTCCTGTGGCGAAGCCGGGGAAGATCGCCTTGGCGCGCGTGAGGACGTTGGACGCCACGTCGGGGTAGCCGTGGATGTTGATCCAGAGCGGGATCTCGCAGAGGCGGCGGGGATAGTCGGGGATGTCCTTGATGGGGCCGCGCGCGGCCCATTTCTGCTTGAGCGCGTAGGCGCGGTAGCGCCGTGCGAGGCTCCACCAGTCGCCCTTGAGCGGCGCGAGCACCACGGGGTAGCGCGGGCCCTCGGCGGCCTTTCCGGGCACGCCGGCGTTTTCGACCGTCGTCTCGTAGCAGGCGTTCTGCTCGCCTTCCACGAGGATGCTCTTGATGCGGGCCTCGGGGTCTTCGGGGACGAAGTAGAGTCCGTCCGTGCCGAGGAAGAACCCGGCGATCATCGGGCAGTAGCCGAGGTAGGCGCGGCGGAAGGGCTTCGGCTGGGCCACGCGTTTCCTGAAGATCTGCGCGCCGTGGTCGTTCGACGGCAGCAGCACGTCGCCCGCGCCGTCGGGCGTCACGCGGTTGAGGCGCGGGAAAGCCGTCGTCATGAGCGTCCAGCGCGGCGAGCGGTTCGCGAACGCGAGGTTCCACGCCTGCGAGCCGTCGGGACGCTTCTCGATCGTGACGGTGGCGTCCAGGACGCCGCGCTCGCCGCCGAGCGGCACGTCGCGCCAGACGAGCGTGATGGTTGCATCCGTCTCGGTTCGCTCGCACGTTGCGGCCTCGTGCGCGCGCGCCTTCACGCGCTTCGCGCGGTTCGTGCCGTCGGAGAACTCGGCCGTCCAGAGGTCGCCGCCGCCCGTCGCGAACGTGGCCGCGCCCACCTTGATCGACTGCAGCACGTTCTTTCCGTCGAACGAGACTGTCATCCGGTTCTGTTCGTTCGCCCCGGCGCCGATTGCTAGCGCCACGCAGGCGAGCGTTGTGAGGATTGCTTTCCATGTAGGTCGTTTCATGGCGTATAGTCTAGCAAACGTTTCGCCGGCATGCTAAACAAAACGCAACCTGCTGGCAAGGAACATAGATGAGATATACCCATTTCGTTATGGTTTATGGAAACAACATGAACAACAGCGAGAACAACTTTTGGTACGTGGGCTAACTCGCCCGCGCAAGGTTCCCGCTTGCAACCAGCTACAAAGAGCAAAATGTGATGGGGAGTTATCTCACACAGAGGCACAGAGACACAGAGTCTTGAGGGAGTGATTTAGAGATGGGGCTCCGCCCCATGCCCCGAATTCCGGTCAATCACATGTGATTTGCTTGCCTTCGGGGTCTGGGGCAGCGCCCCAGCTACAAATCTTCCTCTGTGTCTCTGTGCCTCTGTGTGAGAACGATATGGCGAGGAAGAGGTGGTACGTGAATAGGCGCGGGCGAGTTAGCCCGCGCTCCAAATGGCAGTTGTCCTTGAAGTTGTTAGAGTTGTTTTCTTCTCAAAAGAGAGGATGCGGTAAAGTGCGAAGATGTTTTCCGCTTTGCCGCAGGCGCAGGGAATGTGCTACAATCTTGCCGGTTCATGCGAAACGGAGGCGAATACGATGTTGTTTGGAAGAACAGTTTCTTGCGTTCTGCTGCTCTTGGCGGCGGGGCAGGCGGCGGTTGGCGCCGCACCGGCGTGGCCCGAGGCGACGCGCGAGATGAGGCCGTGGGTCTACAACTGGTGGATGGGATCGGCCGTCGACGAGAAAGGCCTGGAGTTCCAGAGCCGGGAACTTGCCGAAAAGGGCTTCGGCGGATTCCACGTGATCCCCATCTACGGCGCGAAGGGCTACGAGGCGAAGTGGAAGGAGTACCTTTCGCCAGAATGGATGGATGCTTTCTCGCTCGCCAAGCGCATCGGCGCGCGGCACGGGCTGGGCGTGGACCTGACGATGGGCAGCGGCTGGTGCTTCGGCGGGCCGTGGCTCAAGAAGGAGGAGGGGTGCTGGAAGCTGGTGCCGGACAAGGACGGGCGGCTCGTGCCGCAGCTGACGGGCCAGCAGGTGAAGCGCGCCGGGCTTGGCGGGCGCGGGCCGATGATGAACCCGTTTTCGCCCGGCGCGATGGATTCGTTCCTCAAGAAGTTCGAGGTGTTCGACAAGCCGGGTGCCGCGTTGCCTGAACATTTCTACCACGACAGTTTCGAGTATTTCGCGGCGTGCTGGAGCCCCGAGCTGCCGGCCGTGTTCAAGGCGCGGCGCGGCTACGACCTCATGGACAAGTGGGACGTGTTCTGCGGGAAGGGCGATCCGGAAGAGGTGGCGCGCGTGAAGTGCGACTACCGCCAGACGTTGGACGACCTGATGGTGGAGGAGGTGTTTCCGAAGTGGGTCAAATGGTGCCACGCGCGCGGCGTGAAGACGCGCAACGAGGCGCACGGCTCGCCCGTGAACTGGCTGGATTTCTACGCCTTGGCGGACGTCCCGGAGACGGAGATGTTCGGCAAGGGAGACAGGGACATACTAGTCTCCAAGTTCGCCTCGTCTTCGGCGCACGTCACGCGCAAGCCGCATGTGACCGCCGAGTCCTGCACCTGGATCGCGGAGCATTTCACCGAGACGCTGGCCGAAGTAAAGACGTTCATCGATCGGCTCTTCCTCTCCGGCGTGAACCGCATCTTCTACCATGGGTGCTGCTACTCGCCCGTGGAGGCGCCGTGGCC
>CAMPAF010000329.1 GCA_946631535.1 uncultured Verrucomicrobiota bacterium | reverse complement strand
GCCGCGCGAAGCACGCGTCGTAGGCCGTGCAGCAGCCAAGCTTCTGCTTTCCCTTCGCCGCCGCGAAGGTCGCCGTCGTCCACTTCTTCATGTCGGGAATCCTCTTACGCCTTGATGGGGCTGTAGCGCGGCACGAGCGTCTTCATGATGCACCAGGCGACGAGATACGCCACGGCGCAACAGCAGAACACGATCATGTAGCCGGCGGGCTTGCCCGCGAAGCCGAGGAAGGAGAATGCCTGCCCCTGCGTCTCCGCGTAGGTGAAGAGCGAACCGGCGCACTTGTTGATGATGAAGGAGCCGACGCCGCCAGCCATCGCGCCCATGC
This sequence comes from uncultured Verrucomicrobiota bacterium, assembly GCA_946631535.1. Next base: position 3,354 of record CAMPAF010000329.1, on the reverse strand, counting down.
CCGTGACGGAGGCGATGGTGGACTTCGGGAACATGTCGCCCACCGTCGAGAAGATGTTCGCGCTCCACGCCTGGTGTCCGGCCGCGGCGAGGCCGATGAGGATCGCCGGGAACCACACGGAGATGCCGGCGAGCGGCTGCGTCACGAGCGCGGCAAGCGGGAAGAACGCGAAGATGAGCATCGCGCGCATGCGGCACATGTACGGGTTGCCGCCGAAGAAGCCCTTCTCGATGAAGATGGTGGGAAGCTTGCAGCCGTAGATGGAGACCACGGTTACGATCAGGTAGAGCGTGAAGATGAGCGCCTGGCCCATGCCCGTGACGGGGCCGTGCCCCTGCTCCTTGAAGTACGCAGGCGCCCAGAAGAGGTAGAACCACCACACGCCGTCCGTGAAGAACTTGCCCACGATGAAGCTCCACGTCTGGCGGTAGGTGAAGCACTTGAAGAACGAGATGGGCTTCTCGTCGGCATCGGATTTGACGGCATTAGCCTGGACGACCGAACTCTGTTCGGCCGCATCGTCCTGCGAGATGTACTTGAGCTCGGACTCGTTCACGAACTTGGACTGCTGCGGCTTCGTGTACAGCCACTGCCAGAAGAACATCCAGATGAAGCCGGCGCCGCCGATGATGATGAACGCCATCTCCCAGCCGCAGAGCTTCGCGAGCGGCGGGATGGTGAGCGGGGCCGCGAGCGCGCCCACCGACGCGCCGGAGTTGAAGATCGACGTGGCGAACGCGCGGTCCTTCTTGGGGAAGTACTCGGCCGTCACCTTGATGGCGGCGGGGAAGTTGCCCGCCTCGCCGAGCGCGAGGACGGCGCGGCATCCGAGGAAGAGCCACACGGAGATGCCGGCGATCGCGGCCGCTGTGGCGCTGCCGGCCTGGACGGCGCGGAGCGCCTCGACGGAGTTGACGTCATTCACGAACCAGCATGTGGCGATGCCGCACGCGGCGTGCATACACGCGCCGAGCGACCACACGAAGATCGCCCAGAGGTAGCCCTTCTTGGTGCCCATCCAGTCGATGAACTTGCCGGCGAAGAGGCAGGCTATCGCGTAGATGAGCGAGAAGGACGCGGTGATCGTGCCGTAGTCGGCGTCCGACCAGTGGAACTCGGGCTTGATGAAGTCCGGGAACGTGAGCGACAGCACCTGGCGGTCGAGGTAGTTGACGGTGGTCGCCACGAACAGCATCGTGCAGATGATCCACCTGAATTTCGTCATCTTGTTTTCCATTTTACTTCGTCTCCTTCTTTGCCTTGTTTGCAGTCTTCTTTGCGGGCGCGTCAGCCGGCGCGGCAACGGCCGGCACATCGCCCAGGAAGTCGCGGATGCGGTCCATCGTCTGCGCGCTGAGGATGTGCTCCATCAGGCAGGCGTCGTTGTCGGCCACCTGCTCCGTCACGCCGAGCTTTACGAGGAACGCCTTCAGGATGTTGTGACGCGTGAGCACGCTGTTGGCCACGCGGCGGCCCTTCGCCGTCAGCTCGATGTCGCCGTACGGCTCCTGCGTCACGAGCTCGAGCTTCTTCAGCTCGGCCATCGCCTTCACGACGGACGGCATCTTCACGTGCAACTCGGCGGCGACGTCGCGGACGCGCGCCGCTCCATCCTTGCGGATGAGGACGTAGATGGCCTCGATGTAGTCCTCAAGCGATTTGGTCATTGTCGGCATGGACTTCCTCCGTTGTTGACTCGGGCTCCGCCTCCACCTTCTCGCGGGTGGGGTTGCGCCGCATGAACTCCTTCGCGAACGCGCGGTATGCCTCCGCGCCGCGGCAGGACGGGTCGTAGAACACGACCGGCTGGCCGAAGCTGGGCGCCTCCGACGTGCGCACGTTGCGCGGAATCATCGTCTCGAACACCTTGTCGGCGAAATGCTTCTTGACCTCCTCCACCACGTCGAGCGAGAGGCGCGTGCGGAAGTCCACCATCGTCATGAGGATGCCGTTGAGCTCGAGCGCAGGATTCGCTCCGCCTTCCTTCAGGCGCGTGATGAGGTTCTGCATGGTGGATAGTCCCTCTAGCGCGTAGTACTCGGCCTGCATCGGCACCACGATGCCGTCCGCCGCGGCGAGCGTTGCCGTCATGAGGATGCCGAGGGAAGGGGGACAGTCTAGCAGTATGTAGTCGAACACGTTCGCGTCGCGGATCGCCTGCAGCACGTTGCGGACGACGGCCAGGCGGTCCGGACGCTGCGCTAGGTCGATCTCCGAGCCTGAGAGGTTCACCTCGGACGGGATGACGTTCAGGTTCTCGTAAGGCGTGGGCTGGATCATGTCCGCGATCTGCGCCTGCCCGATCAGGCAGGGGTAGAGCGACACGCCTTCCTGCGGCTGCTGGCCGAGGCCCGTGGTGGCGTTCGCCTGCGGGTCGAGGTCGATCACCAGCACGGTGCGGCGCATCTTCGAGAGCGCGGCCGCAAGGTTTACGACTGTTGTGGTCTTGCCTACGCCGCCTTTCTGGTTGGCGACGGCTGCCACGAATGTCTTTATCTGCGTTTCCATGCGTCTCCTATTCTACCACATCGGCGTGATGCGGGCAAACTGCACTAGGTTCTTCTGACGAGACTGAAGAAGCGGTCCTGGTAGCGGTCGAACACGCCCTTGCGCTGGAGGAGGGCGCCCAGCTCGTGGACGAGGGCGGGGTTCTCCTGCGCCTTCGCGAAGGCGGCCTCCACCTCGTCGCGCACGGCGCGCGGCGTGGAATCCTCCATCTCGCGCTGGTGCGCGGCCTCGAACTCGCGCACGTTCACCGGCGCGGAGGCGTTCACGTGTAGCCAGAAGAAGTGGACCAGCGACACGTCCCACGGCTCGTCCACGCCCTGGATGACGGCGGCGAAGTCGTCGTTCGTCGCCTCCACGTCTGCCACAACGCGCGCGGTCACCGCATCCAGCGTGTCCGTCACCACCTGCTCCGAGAACGCCTCCTGACGCAGCTGGAACCCGTACTGCAGGATGCGGATGTTGTCGCGGTTCGCCTTGAGGAAGTCTAGGTACTTGCGGGCCTCCTCGCCGAAGCCGTCCATCTGCGACTCGGCGTACTCCTCCGGCGTGATGATCGCGGGCTTGTGCGCCTCTAGCCGTCCCTCGCGGATGCGGATCTTGCGCGGATCGTCGGGCAGCTCGGCGAGATGGCGGTAGTTGATGCGCGTCGCGCCGAACGTCTCAAGCGCACGTGACGGCCCGCGCACGATCTTCGTGTTGTGGACCGCGTACCAGAAGTCGAACTGTCTGCTCTGTAGGCTCATGTGCCGCCTATTCTACCATAAACGCGCGCGGGGGGCAAATCCGCGATGCAGGGCTGACGCACTAAAAAATCCGACGTTCCCCCCTCGTTGGATTTCTCTTGGA
>CAMPAF010000328.1 GCA_946631535.1 uncultured Verrucomicrobiota bacterium | reverse complement strand
CGGTGAGGACGCACGGCGAGTCGTAGACCGGCACGTTCACGAACGTGACGCCGGCCTCCGAAACCTCACCGGAACATGATCACGGTGCCGCGGGGCTGCACGTAGAGCATGCCGCGGCCCATCACCCATGCGGGATACTTCTCGTGAGAGACTTCAAACACGATCTTCTGCCCGTTGTAGGTAAGCCCCTTCACATTCGCCACGCCGTCGAAGTCGAGGTTGATCTTCGCGCCACTCGCCACCTCCAGCTCCGTCGTCTCGGGGATGTAGTCGTCAAGATCCGTGCGGTCCGCCGCCGGCGCCGCCACGATCGCCACGTCGTCCAGCAGCAAGTAGGCGTAGTTATTCGCCCCGAACGCGGTGTGGAACTCCAGCTGGTACGTGCCCGCAGCCGGCACGGTGAACGGCTGGCGGATCACGCGCTCGGCTTCGTGCTGCAGCACGTTCGACCGCCAGATGTAGTTCGTGCCCACCATGACGTAAAACTCGGAACGCTGGTCGTCAGTGTTCAAGTTCATGTTGGCGCGGAAGCGCTTCACGCGGAACGACAGTTCGTAGCGGCCAGCCGCCGGAAACGCGACCTGCTGGCGCAGCGCGCCGTCGGCGTTGTACATAAATACGCAGTTCGTCCCCTGCGGTGCCTGCTCCTTTACCTGTCCGAACCAAAGACCGGCGTTCTGACCTGCTTCCCGTCTGGTCATGCAGCCGGCATGGTACGTCCAGCTTTCATCAACCGACTCAAACCCGCCGTTCGCCACCAGGTTCTCCGGCACCGTCTCCGACACGCGCTCCAGCGCAATGTCGTCCAGCCACGCGCTGCCGCCGGTATACACGAGCCCGACGCCGTCAATAATCTTGGCGTCTACCGTACCCACGAACGTCAGCAGTTTCTCGCCGCCCTCCTCCACATCGAACACGGCCTCGTATTCCTTCCAGTCGTCATGCCGCACCCATGCCTGCTTGATGATCCGATCATCCAGCTTGACGTTGACATGCTGCGGCGAAAGACCACACCGCTTCGCCAGGTGGAACGTCAGGCGGTAGCGCCCCGCGGACGGCAGCGTGACCGTCTGCGACAGGGGACGTATCGAACCGTATATCTGTGCGCAGAGGAAACCGCCCGCCATCTCGTCCGGCCACGCCCAAAGCCCAGTATCCACATCCGTCACGCCGTCGAACCACCTACGGACAATGATTCCACCGCCAAACCCATTGGATACCTCTTCCTTCGTCCAGCCAGTGCAGTCCGCCGCCCTTGGCTTAAAGGCATATCCCGTGTTCGCATAATTCGAGATCGACTCCTCGAAGCCCGGATTGGCGATCTCCACCTTCACCGGCGCCTCGGCGGCGGCGCGCACAGGGACAATCTTGATGTCGTCCATCATCACCGTCTTGGCGTCGTCACCGGTATCCGTGAACGTCAACGTGTGGTCGCCGGCGGAAAGCCACGGCAAGGCCACCTCGAAACGCATGAACGACAGCCAGTTGAAGGACGTATAGTCGCACAGTTCCGCACCATCGATCAGCAGCTTCATCGGCTTCAGGCAACTGGAGTCTCGCGCGCCAAGCGAAAACACGAGCCGGTACAGTCCCGCAGCCGGCAGGCTGAAGGACCCCGTCGCCCGTCCGTGGCAGATGTACAGGAAGCGGTTCCCCTCATAGCCGAGGCCAAGTGTATCTTCCGGCAGGAGGTTCCAGTGACTCGCCGTGTCATGGTAAAGCGACTTGGAGAGGACCATCACGAGGGCGCCGCCGCTCTCATACATCGACCGGTCGAACACCCAGTTGCGGTTCGTGATGGCGATGGTCGTACCGGCGCCGCCAGCGACATTATTCGCGGCATTGCCCGTGAACGCCTCGAACGTCGCGTTGGAGAAAACGGCCGGCGAAAGGAAATCGTCCTTCGGCTCCGGCGGCACGAGACGCATTGTCCCCGCCGTCACACGCACCTTCGCGTCCGCCGGCAAAGACGCCACAGAGATATCTCCCCCTCCGGATTTCTCAACAGTGCCCGCCGCCGCGTCATCATACCGAGTGAGGAGGCCCTGCGCGCCGACGGAGAGCCGCTGTCCCGTCGCCTTCACCGCGAGCGGCAAACCCTCCGAGCGGATCCTGCCGCTCTGCAATTCCACGCTTCCCGTGAAGCCGTCGTCAACCAGCGTCGTGGTGCCAGTCCCGCTCTTGACAAGCACGCCGCCGCCGGCGAGCGCGCCCGACACGTCGGAGGACGTCGCGACCGACACGCAGGCGTTCGTGGCGATGGCGAGCGTACCCACGGACGTCTGCCGTGCATTCTTCATCCACTTCTTCCACAGATAGTCCTCCACGCGCATCCGGTCGAACTCGGAGAGACGCTGCTCGAACATGATCACTTCGGCGAGGACGAACCCGCCGGAATATTGCATCAGGTCACGATCAAGTCCGATCTGGTTCAGGTGGCATTCATCGTTTATGTTCGGGAGGCGCGTGCTCACGAGATGCCAGGCCGCGTCCAGAATCGGCAGATAGCCGCCCCAGACGGGATTGCGGTCGAGGCGCGTGCTGCCCTTGTCCGCGCGCGTGTTGTCCGTCGAACCCCACAGGCGCGAGCCGCCCCCGTTGTTGGGACCGCCCGTCCAACAGGGCCGCGGTCTGTTCTGGCCGGCATCGCCTCGGCATGAGCTGAACATCGTGAAACCGGCCATGCCTTTGCCCGCGCACACAACAAAAAGCTCGCGGGGACGGATGAGTCCGCCCGCGACGCCGGAGTTCGTGATGCAGAGCCACCTGCAGCTGTTGGTGCCGTATGCGCCAAAGTCAATGAAGTTTCCGGTCACATACTGGCTGCCCGTGATGATCTTCGGCCGCCGGTCGTCGGTCGGCACGGGCCTCACCCAGTGAAAGGTACTGGAGGCGTAGGGATAGACGTAGGAGGAAACCGCGTCCGTGATGTTCGTCTCGCGCCGGTCGAACCACTTCGTGACGAGATCGCCTTCGAGCACGATGTTCGTGTTCGGGTCGAGCCAGAACTTGATCTTGTCGACGAGGTAGTCGGGCAGCGTCGGAACCGTCGGCGCGGCGTCGAGGTCGAGCACCACGTCGCCCGCCGTCACGTTCAGCCGTCCGCCGCCGTTGAGCGCGGGCGCGGGCATCGTCACGGTGCCGCCGCCGCGCTTCCAGACGACGCCGTTGTTGACGACGCCCTGCCACGTCTCATTCGTGTCCGAGCCCACGTAGCGGTGGATCATGCTCGGATTGGGGAACGGCTCCGCACCCCACGCCGCAAGACCCATCAATCCGGCAGCAACTAACGCCGCCATATGCTCGATCTGTCTCATCTCTGCGCTTCCTTTCATCGGCTCGCACCGCTTTTGCGGTGCGCAGGCTTCACCTGTCTACATTGCTACGTGCGGCAATCATACCATATTCCAGACTTTTTCTAAAGCCTCATTTCGTCACGCGCGAAAAATCGATCTTGTCGACCCAAAGCGCCTTGATGGACGACTTTCCGTCCTTTCCGAACCGCCCAGGACCGATCCAGAAGTACTCGTTCTCGTTCGGCACCCACGTGCAGACGTCGTACCAGGCGTATTCGGACGAAGCATTCTCCGTGCGCGGCTGGATGCCGCCGCGCCCGACCTTCGCCACAGGGTCGTACACGCCCGCCCAGAACGCCTCGCCGCCGTCGCGCAGCTTGTCCACGC
>CAMPAF010000327.1 GCA_946631535.1 uncultured Verrucomicrobiota bacterium | reverse complement strand
CCACAGCGCCTGTATCTCGACCGGATATCCGACGCGCGGCGTGCAGGCGGGATAGTTCGTGTCCATCCACGTGAAGTGCGGCGGCGACCAAACGAGACCGGAATCATGGTCCACCCGGATCCCGTTCGGCGTCCCCTTCACGTAGTTCGCGGCGATAGACTCGACCACGTCGGCGAGCGTCCGCCCGCCGCCGCACTCGGTGGCGAGGAACTTCTTCCGTCCGAACTTCGCGCAGAGGTCGCGCACGGCGACGATGAACCAGAGCGGCGCGTCGGTGGTGTCGCGGTTGCCGGCTGTGTCGCCGTAGATGATGTTGGGCAGCGTGCCGTTCTCCTCGAAGCGCGCGAAGGCGATCACGATGTCTTTCGCCTCCTTCTCGAAGCCGGCGGCGATAGCGCCGCGCAGGAAGATGAACGTGTCGCGCCCCCAGTCGAGGAACCACGGATAGCCGGCGATTACCGTCTTCACGTCGTCGCGCCGCACGATGAAGAGCTTCATCGCCTCGCTGAGAGCGGCGGGAAGCGGAAGAGTGGAGGAGTGAGCGAGTGGAAGTGCGGAGGAGTGGCGGGATGGCAGGGTCACGCGTCCCGCGTGACCGCAACCGCACGTCCCGTACGCCGCCGAAAGGACAGCCGCGTCGCCAGGCGCCTGGAAGTCGCAGGATATCCAGCCTGGGGAGTATAGATCGCCGCACGGTTCCTGTCCGCGCTCGGCCTCCTCAGGGTGCGGCACGCAGTATGTCCACTGCGGCTCGTGATGGAACTCGCCGTTGGCGATGGCAAACTCCAGCCGCTCGTCTGCCCCATACGGCTGGAACAGAAAGCCCGATAGCGTCTTAAGGCCTTCTAGGTCGTTAAGGTCTTTAAGGTTATTAGGGTCATTAAGGTTGTTAAGGTCATTAAGGTCTTTAGGGTTATTTGGGTTGATAAAGTCGTTAAACACCTTAAACACCTTAGAATCCTTAAACACCTTAATCGCCGAGGGAGCGCCGAAGGCCTGCTCCACCGCGCCTTGCGCCTTCGTCACCGAGTGGAAGCTGCGCCATTCCAGATCCGGCCGAAAGACGATCCGCACGGGAGGGACGCGTTCCTGCGCGTCCGCCGCCTCCAGCCGCCGCACAACAAGCCTTGCGGCGTTGCCGCCTTCGGGCGCAAGCGAGAGCATGAAAATGAAGCGCGCCGTCTGCCCCATGCCGCACGGCACGCGGAACGTCCATTCCGCGAAGCGGCCCGCAGGATCGGCGCGGAACGACTCGATGCAGTCCGCGTTGATCTCGTGCGAATAGCCCTCGTACTGCAGCCACGCGCGGCAGCGGGTCCATAGGACGAGCCTGTCCGACGGCACGCGCGGGTTCGTGTTGGCGGCGAAGAGCGCGTCGTACTGGCTGCGGATATCGCCCCAGGCGAGCTTCACGCGGCTCATCGCGCCGGCACCGTCCGCGAGGATCGTCTCGAGCGCGCGGTCGGCGCGGATCTCGTCGCCGGAGTAGACAAGCTTCACGCGCGCCGACTCTCCCGGCGGCAGAAGCAGCACGCGCGACGCGGCATGCCGCACTCCCTCCGGCGCGTAAACCGCGATCTCCAGCGTCCTTGCCTCGGCGCGCGTCCCGTCGCCGGCGTACGGCGGCAGCTCGAGGTCAGCGAAGTTCCCTTCTCCCGACCGCTCGACGGCGAGCGTGCGATCGCCGTCCGTCACGCGCACGCGGAACGGATGAGGCGCCACGACGCGCAGCGCGCATCCTGCAGGCACGCACACCTCGCGCCGCGCATCCTCCGGCCAAGACCACGAAACCGAAGAGCGTCGGCAATCGACAGACGGCAACCGACATCCTGAATCGACACCCGACCTTCGACTGTCGCTTGTCGCTTGCCGCGTATCTTCCAAGCACAGCACTTCGCCAGGCTCGAGCTCCACGCCGACCGAAGGATCGACGGCGAACTGCTTGCCAGTGACAAGGTCGGTGACGAGCGATGCGCCGAACTTGGCGGCGTCCCAGCGGATTGTGGCTGGCGACTCGCAATCCAGATTGGCCAGCACGAGGACGCGCTGCGTCCTAACCACGGCCAGCGTGTTGCCGTCGCCGCGCGTGACGACCTCGAGGTGCGTATCCGGCCCGAAGGCCGGATGCGCCGCGAGAATGGCGTTTAGCCGACCGATGAGCGACACCATGTTGTCCTGCGCGCCCCAGTTGAGCGAGCTCGCGCCGTGCACGTCGATCTTCTCCGTGGCGAACCACTCCACGCCGTTCGCGATTCCCCACGCGCCCTGGTGGCTCAGGAGCGCGGCGATCTGCACGCGCATGCGGGCGTAGGTGCGCCCCTTCTTCGCGAGCCTGTCGTTGTCGTGCGTCTCGGCGAAGTGGACGAGCGCGCCATATTTCTCGGCCCGCTCGATCGCGCCAGGCAGGTACCACTCGAACGCCGCGCGGTCGTATGTCTGGAATATCTCGGAATACGCCCAGTCGAGGCCGGACTCGGAGAGCAGGCGGTCGGTGACCTCCAGCTTGCCACCGAGGCCCTCGAGCATGAAGACGGTGTCCGGATACTCTGCCCGGACGCGCGCGACGATCCGCGTCCATGCCTCTGCGGGAATCATGTACCCCGCGTCGCAGCGGAATCCGTCAACGCCCTGACGGCACCAGAATAGGAACACGTCGGCCATGTAGTCGCGGAGCTCGGGTTTGGAGTAGTCGAGCTCAACGAGATCCTCCCATGTCACGCCCCACGCTCCCGGCGAGACGAACGCCCCGTCGGCGGCATGCCTGTACCAGCCGGGATGGTGGGTCTGGAGAGTGGCCGCCCAGCCGGTGTGGTTGGCAGGCAGGTCCACGAAGAGGGTGCCGCCCTTCGCGTGGACCGCGTCGGCCAGCTCGCGGAACTGGTCGAGCGGCGTGGCATGCGGGTCGAACTCCGCGCATGCGGGATCGACGGAGAGGAAGTCCGTGGCGGCGAACGGGCAGCCGTAGCGGCCCATGCGCGCGAACGTGGCCGGCACCGGGAAGATCGGCAGGAGCTGGACGATGCGGAAGCCCATGTCGTCCATGATGTGCCCGAGCTCGCGCGCGACGTCTCGGAACGTGCCCGAGGGCGGGATGACGCTGTAGCCCTTGGCGTCGAGGAAGTCCTGCGCCTCCCTCACGCCCGGCTCGTCCTCGGGGTTGAGGAAGCGCGCGCCGCCGAACTGGCGAGGGAAGACGGTGTAGATCGAGTTGGCGCGGCGTGTGGCGGCTGGCGCCACCTTCACGCGCATGTTACCGCCATGCGGCCATTCGGGCTGGTCCTTGCCCTTCGGGAAGAAGCACGCCTTGCCGGAGAAGATGCCGACCGCATCAAGCGGCACGGTGCAGGCGAACGTGCCTGGGGCGGTCTCGGACATCGGCACGTCGTGCCACGCGCCGCCGAGGTCGGTGCGGAACACGGCCCGCCCCGCGCGCCGGGCGCCCAGCCTCAGCGTGACGGCAAGCTCGTCGCCCTTCCAGCGAAGTAGATACGAATCGGGAGCAGGTTCCTGTGTCATTTCGGGGTATTATACAATATTGCAGGCCAAGGGGCAAGGGAGGTGAAAAGTGAAAGGGACCGGATTGCTCCGGTCCCTTCGCATGGCGGGGCTATGATCACCCGCCGTTCTGGCCATGCGCTTAGCACACGCCCTGGGCGACCATGGCGTCGGCGACCTTCACGAAGCCGGCGATG
>CAMPAF010000326.1 GCA_946631535.1 uncultured Verrucomicrobiota bacterium | reverse complement strand
CATGGGGAGCCGCCGTCTCGGCGGCGGTCGCGCCGGAGCGCGACCCGCCCTTGTTCTTCGACGCCCGGCTCTCGTGGGCAACCTCGCCGCTGGAGGCGGGCTTCACCTTGGCGGCCTCCACCATCGCCTCCACCTGCTTCGCGTCGATGCGCGTGGCGAGGTACTCGTACTTGCCGATCGGCCGCCCTTCCAGCGTCTTCGCCGCGTCGGCCCACGTCCAGTCCTTCTCGCCGAAGAGCGCGGCAGCCTTCTCCGCGTAGGCGGGAAGGATCGGCTTGAGGTAGATGGCTAGGACGCGGAACACGTTGAGGATGGCCGTGAGCGTCACGCGCGTCGTCTCCACGTCCGTCTTGATGGTCTTCCACGGCTCGCGGCGGTCGAAGTACTCGTTCGCGGCGTCGGCGATCTTGGCCACCTCCACGGGCACCTGCGAGAAGCGGCGCGCCTCGTAGTGGGCGGCGATCGCCTCGGCGCGCGACTGCGCGAACTCCACGAGCTTGCGCCCCTCCTCGTCGAGCGCGCCAAGCGTGCCGCCGAGCGCGGGCTTGTTCAGCATCTGCGCGCCTCGCGAGGCGAGGTTCGTGATCTTGCCCACCATGTCCGAGTTCACGCGCGTGACGAAGTCCGTAAGGTTGAGGTCCATGTCGTCCGTCGTGCCAGAGAGCTTGCAGGCGTAGTAGTAGCGCAGCGCGGCGGCGGGCAGGTGGTCGAGATACGTGCGCGCGTTCACAAACGTGCCCTTGGACTTCGACATCTTCTCGCCGTTCACGGTGAGGAAGCCGTGCACAAACACCTTGTCCGGCGTGCGGATCCCGGCCACGTGCAGCATCCCCGGCCAGAACAGGCAGTGGAACCTGATGATGTCCTTGCCGATGAAATGATACAGCTCCGTGGGAGGAACGCGCTCCTGCGCGTCCGCATGGGGAGCCGCCGTCTCGGCGGCGCCCGCGTCCGGCCCAGGCCACCAGGCGTTGATGTCCTGCCCGTTCTTCTCGCACCAGTTGGCGAGCGATGCGCGGTAGCCGATGGGCGCGTCCACCCACACGTAGAAGAACTTGCCGGGATGGCCGGGTATCTCGAAGCCGAAGTACGGCGCGTCGCGGCTGATGCACCAGCCGCGCAGCGGCTCGTTGAACCATTCCAGGAGCTTGTTCGAGACGTCGCTCGTGGTATGCTCGGGCAGCCACGCGCGCAGGTAGTCCTTGAACGGCTCCAGCTCGAAATAGAGGTGCTCGCTCTCCCGCACCACTGGCGTCGAGCCGCACGTGGTGCAGACCGGGCTCCCAAGCTCCTCGGCCGCGTACGTGCTGCCGCACTTGTCGCAGCTGTCGCCGTACTGGTTCTCCGCGCCGCACTTGGGGCACGTCCCCTTCACGAAGCGGTCCGGCAGGAACATCTTGCACTTCTCGCAGTAGAGCTGCGGCGACTTCCGCGTCGTGACCGCGCCGCTCTTCTCCATGGCGGCGAAGATCTGCTCGGAGAACATCCTGTTCTCGGGGGAGTTGGTGGTGTAGTAGTTGTCGAATGCCACCTCGAAGTCTGTGAAGTCCTTCAGGTGGAGCGCGTGGCTGCGCGCGATCAGCTCCTCGGGCGCGATGCCCTCGGCGCGGGCGCGGATCATGATGGGCGTGCCGTGCGTGTCGTCCGCGCACACGTAGACGCACTCGTTCCCGCGCATCTTCTGGAAGCGGACCCAGAAGTCGGTCTGTATGTACTCGACCAGATGGCCCAGGTGGATGTCCCCGTTGGCGTACGGGAGCGCGCTCGTGACTACTATGCGACGTTTCTCTGACATGATATTCTCTTCTGCTCCTTAAACGGCCCTTATTCTACCACAAATGTACGCGGCGGACCACCCCTCGCGCGCCATCTTTCGCCATAACGGGGGAATTTGGTAAAATATTCCTCGGCGAAAGGCCCAAAATGACTAGACGATACAAGATAACCCTCGCATACGACGGCACGAACTACTGCGGCTACCAGCGGCAGGGGAACGGCATTGCCGTCCAGCAGCGCGTCGAGGAGGCACTCGAATACGTCAACCAGTCGCCCGTCGGCTTCCACGGCTGCAGCCGCACGGACTCAGGCGTGCACGCCAAGGGGTTCGTGGGCTTCGCCGACCTCGACAAGCCCATCCCCCCTTCCAACTTCGTCCGCGCGATGAACGCCCGCCTGCCGCCCGACATCCGCGTGCTGCGCGCCTCGCTCGCCTCGCCCACCTTCGACGCCCAGCGCGACGTCAAGGGCAAGGAGTACCGCTACTTCGTCTACAACGCCCCCATCCTGCCGCCCTACCTCTACCCCTACTGGGAGCACGAGCGCATCCCGCTCGACCTTTGGGCCATGCAGAGCGCCGCCGACCGGTTTGTCGGCACGCACGACTTCAAGGCGTTCTCGTCCATCTCCGACCGCATCCCCTCCACCACGGTGCGCGACATCTATTCCTTCGAGGTGAAGAAGACCGGCCCGCGCGTCGTCTTCTCCGTCAAGGGCAAGGGCTTCCTCTACAAGCAGGTGCGCGCGATGGTGGGATTCCTCCTGCGCGTCGGCATAGGCGAGGAGAAGCCCGAGGCCGTCACCGAGCTGCTCAAGGCCGCGGAAATCCGCACCGCGCGCGTCCCCTCCGCCCCCGGCCGCGGACTCTTCCTCTGGCGCGTCTGGTACAAGTGAGGCTCACGTCGCGCGCCGGACGAACGCCCCTAGCCGACCGATCGCCTCGCGCAGGCGTTCCCCGGAGACGGTAAAGGCGATCCGCATGAAGTCGTCGAAGTCGTCGCCGTACGCCAAGCCCGGCACAACGGCCACATGTTGCGCCTTCAGCAGCTCATACGCGAACGTCTGCGAATCCATCCCCGTCGCCGAGATGTTGACAAACGCGTAGAACGCGGCATCGACCCCGCCCAGTGAAAGGCCGGGAACGGAACGGATGCCGTCCACGACGATCTTCCGCCGCGCGTCGTACTCCCGCAGGAGATACGATGCGTCGGTCTCAGGTCCATACGCGGCGATGGCGGCATACTGCGACGGGAGCGGCGCGCACGCGTTCACGTTTTCCTGAAGGCGCGTCATTGTATCGATCAGCTCGCACGGGCCGATCGTGAAGCCGAGGCGGTATCCGGTCATCGAGAACTGCTTGGAGACGGCGTCGATCACCGAGCATCGCCCCTTCATCTCAGGCAGATCGAAGATGCTCAGGTAGGGAATGCCGTCGTAGACGAGCGAGCGGTAGACCTCGTCCGAGATCACGAAGAGGTCATGCTCCACGGCGAGCGCGGCGATGCCGCGCACGGCGTCCTCGCGCAGGACGCGTCCCGTGGGATTGTTCGGCGAATTCACCACGATCACCCGCGTACGCGGCGTGATGGCGGCGCGAATCTGCTCGGGCGAGACCGAGAAGCCGTCCTTCTCCAGTGCCGGCACCGTGACGGGAACGGCGCCGCACAGCTTCGTCACCTCCACGTAGTTCACCCAGCACGGCGTGGGGATGATCACCTCGTCGCCCGGCTCGACAAGCGAGAAAAGCTGCTGGAAGATCGACCCCATCGCGCCGACGGTCAAGATGACGTCCTCGGCCGTCACGTCGCGCCCGTACTTCTTGCGCTGGTAGGCGGCGACCGCTTCGCGGGCCTCCTGCAAGCCAGCATTCTGGGAGTAGCGGGTGTGGCAGGCGTCGATCGCAGCGCAGGCCGCCGCGCGCACG
>CAMPAF010000325.1 GCA_946631535.1 uncultured Verrucomicrobiota bacterium | reverse complement strand
GTTCTGGTTGTTTCCAATCTCAAAACGCATGGGTGAAAAACGCAGATGCGCCCTCGAGCGGGCAGGCAAGTTTATATCCAAGGTTGTGGCGGAAAATATAGAATGTGCAGCGGAAGAATATGGTATAATCCGTAGCGACTCGGTATCCAGACGGAGATGGCAACATGGAAGCAGCAAAGCGAAAATGGCGGCAGGGAATCTTCCTCCTTGCGTTCCCGGCTTCGGCGCTGGCGGCGTTCAGCCCGTACGGCGTGGTGACGGACGGCTCGCGGTCGGAATACGACATGCACGACGATCTGGCCGACCTCATCAAGGTGGGCGGCATGGGCTACGAGCGCGTGGACTGGGACTGGCGCGCGTGCCAGAAGGAGAAGGACGGCCCGTTCGACTTCTCGAGGTACGACAAGATCGTTGAAGCGGACGAGTCGCGCGGCGTCACGGTGTTGCCCATCGTGTACGGCCCGCCGAGCTGGGCGTATCCCGCGTGGCAGCATCTCGACGGCTACGCCGCGTTCGTGCGCGAGACCGTGCGCCGATACGGGAAGCGGCTGCCCGTGATCGAGATCTGGAACGAGCAGAACATCGCCGGATTCTGGAAGAACCCCAACCCCACGAACTACCTCGCGCTCCTGAAGGTGGCCTACAAGACCGTGAAGGAGGTCGATCCTTCGGTGCGCGTGGCGCTGGGCGGCACGGCGGGCTGGGCGCACGGGTTCATCCGTTCCCTCTACGCGACAGGCGCCAAGGACTACTTCGACATCGTGAACGTGCATCCCTACTGCTACCCGTACCCGCCTGAAGAGCCACTGCGGAAAGGATTCGAGGAGCTGCGGAGGATCATGGCGGAGTACGGCGACGCGGAAAAGCCGATCTGGTTCACGGAGATCGGCTGGCCCACGCACGAGGTGGACCTCACGGGACCGGGGAACGTCATGCTTGCGGGGTTGAAGACGGCGCGTCCGGAGAAGACACGATGGAACGTGATCTACGCCGTCTGCAAACCGGACGCGGAGAAACCGGACCAGAGCCTGGCGAAAGGCCTGCTCGCCCGTCTGCCGCCCGGATCGGCGGTGCGCGTGTGCGCCCCGAAGGAAACGTGCGAGCGGCTGGCCGAAGGCGGCTGGGACGCCGTCGTGTATCCACTCGACGAATCGTATCCGGCCGACACGCTCGACGCAGTGGTCGAGTTCGTGCGGAAGGGAGGTACGCTCATCGACCTCGGCGGCATGCCGATGTGGAAACCATACCGCAACCTGCCTGACGGAAGCAGCCGGACTTTTCCGCACGACGGCGGGCGCGAGCGCTTCAAGCGCCTAAAGATCGGCCTAGACTCGTGGTGGCTGCCGGGCAGCGAGCTGCCAAGGACCGACGGCAATCCGATGAAGGTCTACGCCACGCCTGAGGGGCTTGCCGCCGGAGTCAAGCAATCCCCCACCGGCTTCCCGTGCGGACACTTCTTCACGGGGAAGGCGCTCGGCCCGAGCGACCGGATGGTGCCGCTCATCGCCTGCACGAACCCGCTCAACGGCAAGCCGGCCGTCGCCGCCTGCACGTACCTGCTCGACGGCGACATGAAGGGACGCGTGGTGGTGTGCGGCATCCAGAAGGGAAGCGGCGGATCGGCGTTCCCCGTCTCGGAACACATGCAGGGCGTGATGTTCGCGCGGGCGATGGGGATTTCCTTCGCGGAGGGCGTGGAGGCGTTCTTCTGGTACAGCCTGAGGGCGCGCGAGACCGACCGCTTCTACAACGAGCACCATTTCGGCATGGTGCACGCGAACCTCGTGCCGAAGGACGGTTGGCTCGCGAACAAGATGTTCATTACGCAGCGTCCGGCCGGGTCGGCGAATCTTGGCGGCGAATGGCGCAGGGACGGCATCTTCTTCCCGCAGTGGAAGCGTCCCGACGGAAAGGTCGGCGGCATGATCTGGACGGACCGCGCCGCGCAGGAGCTGCGTCTCTCCTTCGACGCGGACGACATCGCGTTCCACGACATGTGGGGCAAGCCGGCTGTCATGCACGGCACGGGCCGCACGCGCCAGGCGCTAGTGACGGGCGAACCGCTCTACTTCACCGGCGGTCGCCTGCTCTCCGCAGTCCCGTGACAGGCAGTTGTTTCCGGCCCGACACTCGTGTATAATGTCCAAATTCCGATTTCCATACGAATGCAGGAGAACGAAGAAATGACGATGATCGAAGAGGCTTTGACAAAGACTACTGACACGAAGGCGTGCGTGATCGGCCCCGGCGCGACCGAGGCCGCCGCGAAGATGTTCGGCGAACTGTTCCCGGACGCGAAGAAGGCGATCGTCATAGACGATCCGCGCACGCGGGCCGTGGCCGGCGAGCGCGTGATCGGGCTTCTGAAGGCGGTGGGACTTGAAGTGGCGGAGCACGTGATCAATCCTGACGGCTCGGACTTCCATGCCACATACGCGAAGGTCGAGGAGGTGCGAGAGGCCATCGCCGCCGCGGACGGCGCGATTCCTGTTGCCGTCGGCTCTGGCGTCATCAACGACCTCACAAAGCGCGCATGCGGCGAGCTGGGACTCCGCTACATGGTCGTGGGCACGGCGGCCTCGATGGACGGCTACACCGCCTACGGCGCTGCCATCACGAAGGACGGCATGAAGCAGACCATGGGCTGCAAGGCCCCGCTCGGGTGCATAGTCGACAGCGCAGTCGCCGCCGCCGCGCCGAAGGAGATGACCGCGAGCGGATACGCCGACCTCATCGCGAAGATCCCAGCGGGCGCCGACTGGATCATCGCCGACCTCATCGGCTCCGAAGCCATTCATCCGCTCGCCTGGAAGCTCGTGCAGGAGCCCCTTCGCGACACCCTATCCAACCCCGTCGGATGCGCGTCCGGCGACGAGCGAGAGGTGCGCAAGCTCTGCGAGGGCCTCGTAATGAGCGCGTTCGCCATGCAGGCGATGGGCTCCTCGCGCCCGGCGAGCGGCACCGAGCACCAGGTGGCGCACTACTGGGACATGGAAGACCTCGCATTCGATGGCAAGCCGGTCTCGCACGGCTTCAAGGTTGGCATCGGCACGCTCGCCTCTACCGCCACGCTGGAGTTCCTGCTTGAGCACGACCTCTCTAAGATGGACGTGGACGAGAGGGTCGCCGCATGGTGGCCGTCGTTCGACGACGTGAAGGCGACCTTCCCGTCCGTCTTCCCCGGCCGCCCCGCGCACGTCACGCGCGCCGAGCTTGAGTACGCGAAGAAGTTCCCGACGAAGGACGCGCTCCGCAAGGAGCTTACGGCAATCCGCGACAACTGGGGCGACCTCGCCGCGAAAATCCGCGCGCAGCTGATGCCGTTCGACGAGGTGAAGGAGAACCTGCGCAAGGTCGGCGCGCCGGCGGAGCCCGAGGAGATCGGCGTCACGCGCGCGCGGTTCCGCGAGACATTCGCGGGCGTACCGTACATGCGCGCCCGCTACTTCGGCGCGGACCTCGTGCAGCGCGTTGGACTCATGCCCGCGCTTCTGGACCGCCTCTTCGGCGCGGGCGGCGTGTGGGAGACTAAATAGTGTTTCAACCACGAAATACACGAAACGGCATTGAAAGATATTTCGTGTATTTCGTGTGTTTCGTGATTCGATCCTAAAAGGAATTATATCATGACGAAGACGAAACGTTCGCTGGGCTGGTGGCAGTGGGAGACGCTGCTGGTGACGATGGGCGGCTACGCCCTCT
>CAMPAF010000324.1 GCA_946631535.1 uncultured Verrucomicrobiota bacterium | reverse complement strand
GCGCGCCGCAGCTCGTACGCGATGCGTGCCTCATCCTCGCCGTTCTTCACGTCGCCGCGCACGAACATGTTCACGGACGCGGGGAGGTGTGCGAGGTACTTGGCGTTGTTGCGCATGTCGAGGAACCGACGCCCCCCGTAGGTGTGTTCCGAATTGTGCGACCAGGTGTAGGCGTGGAACGCGGCCGTGTTCTGGAACGCCGCCACGGAGAGCGCGATCGGGAAGAACTCGGCGGCGGTTGCCATCTGACTCATCATGCTCGCCTCGCTGATGGTGAACGGCTTGCCGAAGACACGGTTCTCGAAGATGTGTTGCATGTTCCGGCCACCCTTTCCATCGACACTGCGTACGATGGACTTGTTGAAGCAGTACCATCCGCTCATGTCCCACGGTTTTCCCAGCCACCCGATGAGGCCACCATAGTAAAAATGGTCGTCGATGAAGTCGCCGTAGGCCTGCGGGTAGTGTGCGCCGTAGTCGGCCGTGCCGCAGTTCACCGGTGCGCGCGCCTTCATCTCGTTCTTCACGTAACCGTACATCTCCTTCCAGTAGCGGTCCTCCACGTCGAGGATGAACGCGGAGAGGTCGCGCGTGCGCGCGGCGGAACGCTCGCGGCCCAGTCCGACCGTGTCGTCCTCCAGCGTCTCGTTCGGCTCCAAGCCCAGTTCGCCGCCGCGCACGAAGGAAAGGTCGGCCAGTTCGTAGGTGCCCATCTTGTTGAACTGCACCTGGACGCGGTTGTCCGCGTCCGTCACGAGCGCCGCCGCCCGCAGGCGTATCTCCTGCCATTCAGGCCCCGTCCGGATGCTGCGCTCGCACCCCTGGTTGCCCCAGGGGCGTCCATGCTGGCAGACCCTGAATATCGCGGTTCCGTTTTTCTCGGACCGTATCCTGAACGTGACCGTGTACGGCTGCCGCTCGTGCAACGGCACGCCGACGAGCGCGAACTTGCGCACCTTCGTGGCGTCGATGCGCACGAGGCCCTTCGCCGAATCGAACGCATAGTCCTTCGGTGCCTTCCCGTTCCCATATCCTTCCGTGTACCAGTGCGCACGCGCGAACGCGGCGGCGTCCTTCCAGGTGTCGGGCGGCAGAACGTCCGGCTCCAGCGGCGAGGATACGACCCACGCCTCGCGCAGACGCGCCGTCGTGCCGTACTTCGTGCGCAGCCAGTCGCAGAACTGCCGGCCGAGCTCACGGCGGAAATAGGGCGTGAGGTTGTCCTCCAGGTTCCACTTGAACCAGCAGATCGCCAGCGAACACTCGTTGTTGATCTCCCACGTCATCACGGCCGGATCGTCGCGGTAGGCGAGTCCGGTGTAGGGATTGACGTGGTTGAAGATCGTGCGGACAAACTCCTTCTGGTGGAGGATGAACGTGGGGTCGAAGTTGTCGAGTCCCTTGTTCTCCTTCATCGTCTGCTTGAAGTCCTTGAAGCGGTAGCCGGCCGTCCGCGCCGAATGGAGGTTCATGTCCGCGGAGATGCCGCGCTGCTTCAGCTGGAAGAACAGCCAGTCGAAGCGGTCGAGCAGGTCGGGGTCGATGCCCTTCGAGAAATCCTTGTCCGCGCGCCGCTGCCACGTGTACTGCGGGAAGATGCGCACGGCGTTGATGCCCCACCGCGCGAGGCGTTCCGCCATCGCGGGCGCGTCCGCCTTCTCGGGGAGCGCCGCCGGACCGTACAGGTTCACGCCGAAGAAACGGCGCACACGTCCAGACTCGTCCACGAAGTCGGACCCCTTCGCCGAGAGGAACCCGCTCGTCCCGGCCGGTTCGCGATCCCCGTGCGGGCGCAACAAGTTGCGCCCCTCCCGTATGCGTGTCAAAGACCACAGTTCCGGCAGGTTCTCGCCCTCCATCGCGAACGGGAAGATGCGCAGTGTTTCGCATTTCGCCTCCCCCGCCACGGCGGCAAGAGTGGACAAAATGGAAATCAGAAGAGGTAGGTATTTGATCATTTTTGTTTCTCGTGATAGAGTTTCGTTTGGTCGGTAGCGACATCCAACGTGCGCCCCGGCGACAAGAACGCAAATGCCGCATGGCACTCGTCAGCGCCATACCCGAAACCCTCGTACCTGACCCACAGCGTCTCCGCTCCCACGATCTCCGGCGGAATGGGGAACTCGTTCACGTCGTGCGCGACGGCGGAACGCGTCGTTTCCGTCCAGTTCTCTCCGTCCGCCGAAAGAAAGCATCGTGCCGGGCGTTTCGTCTTCCGCTCGCCGCATAGCCTGCCGAGAATCGCATACCGCGTGGCCGACGGCGCAATCTTCCCCTTGGGGAACCTGTAGAGGGTCGTGCCGACATAGAAGAGCCAGCCGCAGTTGTCGCCGGTCTTGACGAGACTGACGCGGCACGCCTTCTCCTCGGGCGAGCCGACGAACGCATGCCACACGACATCGTTCCGCCCCTGCCACGCGAGCGGAATCTCGCCCTTGCTCGCGTAGACCTCCGGCATCTTCTCGCACGAGAACGAATCCGACGCGTTGGACTTGAAGATCCGCGCGACGATGCGTCCGGCCTTCACCCCGTAGGCCCACCAACCATGCCGGGCCATCGTATGCGTGGCCACCGCCAGCGTTCCGCCGCCCGGCAAGTCCCAGCGCGCGAAGGCGTTGTGGTGCTCATGCCCGCCGAGCATCCACGTGACGCCCGGACGTCCGGCGAGCGCCGCCTTCGCGACGCGTCCGATGTCGCGCTCCATGCCGCACGAGCCGACGGACGGCTGATGCACGAGCACCACGAGCTGCACGTCCTTGGGGCATGTGGCGCATTCGCTCCTGATCCACTTCTCCTGCTCGGCGCCGATCATGCCGTCCACGCCGCCATCCCATTTCACGAAGCGGAGGCCGCAGGCGTCGAACGCGCAGTAGGGCGGCTGGTCGGGGAAGTGCTTGCGCCACAGGGCGCGGTCGTCCTCGCCGATGTACGTGTCGTGGTTGCCGACCACGTAGACGCGCGGGATGTCTTTCCGGAGTCCCTGCGAAAGAACCGCGTTGATCGCCCCGAACTGCCGTTCGGCGTTTTCGGCGGCCGACTGCGGCGAGGGGCGATGCCCGAAACAACCATTGACTTGGCCCATGTCGCCGAGCGCGGCCATGAATGCCGGCTTGGGCTCCATTGCGTTCCACGCCGCGACGTGCTCGGCAAGATTGATATGCTGCTTGTCGGCGTGGATGTCGCTCGTGACGGCAAACCACGACGCGTCCGGCGCATCGGGATCGAAACCGACCGAGCGGAACGCGGACTTCCAGTCGCCTTCTGCGGCGCACGCCGCCGTCGGAAGGAACGCCGCGCCGAACAGCGCCGCGTTGCCACCAACAAACCCCCTGCGCGTGATCATGGTTGGCACGTGCATTCCATGCCTTTCATTAGTTTCCAAAGACCGTGGACGGCGTACCCTGGATCTTGTCGGCTGCGGCGTGCCAGTCTTTCTTCAACTGGAAGAACGCGCTGCCGGCCTTGTTCTCGGTCTGGATGAAGAAGACGCGGCTGTGGCCGGTGCGCAGGTTCGCGCGCTGGTCGGTGCGCATCGCCCCCTCGTGTCCGAACCAGTCGCCGTAGAGCCAGCTGCCGCAGGTGTAGGGCTGGGTGATGCCGGCGGGCGTCTGCTTTACGGCGAAGATCGAATCGAACGTCTTGCGCGAGATGATGGTCTTGCCCTTCCATTCGCCGTGGTGCGCGAGCATCTGGGAGAAGGCGATCATGT
>CAMPAF010000323.1 GCA_946631535.1 uncultured Verrucomicrobiota bacterium | reverse complement strand
TCCGTCGTCCTCTTCGACGAGTTCGAGAAGGCGTCCTCCGACGTGATGAACATGATGCTCCAGCTGCTCGACGACGGACGCCTCACCGACGGACAGGGCCGCCAGGTGGACTTCCGAAACACGATCGTCATCGCCACTGCCAACCTCGGATTCGACTTCGCCAAGGAGGGCAAGTCCTTCGGATTCTCCCAGGAGACGGCCGAGACATCCTACGAGACGCTGCGCGACAAGCTGATGGAGGAGGCCAAGCGCACGTTCCGCCCCGAGCTTCTCAACCGCTTCGACGAGACGGTCGTCTTCCGCAAGCTAGGCAAGGAGGACGTCGTTACGATCCTCGACCTCGAGCTCGCCAAGCTCCGCACGCGCCTCTCCGAGAAGGACATGACGCTGGAGCTGGACAAGAAGGCAGTCGACTTCCTCGTGGCGAAGGGTTCCGACGACGCGATGGGCGCGCGCCCACTGCGCCGCGCCGTCCAGCACCACGTGGAGGATCCGCTCGCCGACCTGCTCCTGCGCGGAACGCTCGTGCCGGGACGCATCAAGGTATCTACCGACAAGGATGCCGACACCCTCGTGTTCAAGCAGCCCAAGCGCTCCGCGCCGCCATCCGACAAATAGCCATCATCATCGCAAGCCATGACAGCCAGCTTCGAGCACTTTGCGGTTTGGCGCGCGACGGAGGAAGCGCCCAAGCCTGACGTATCTTTCGTGCCGCCGCTGGACCGACGCCGCCTCACCGGTGTTGAGCGTGCCGCCCTTTCCGTGGCGTGGCAGGTGAAGTCTGACGCCGAACTGCCTGTGGTGTTCGCCTCGCGCTGGGGCGAGATCGGCATCACGGTGAAGCTGATGAAGCAGTTCCACGCGGACGGCGAGATGTCGCCAGCCGGCTTCTCCGCCTCGGTCCACAACGCCGCTCCCGGCGCGTTCTCGCTACTGACGAAGAACCACGCTCCCTACACGGCCATCGCCGCGCGCGAACGCTCGCTTGAGGCCGGACTGCTCGAAGCCCTTGCCATGCGCCGCGAAACGATCTTCGTCTATGCCGAGGAGGCCACTCCGGAATTCTACCTGCCGGAATTCGGCAAGCCGCAGCCGGCATGCGCCGTCGCCGTGCGGATATCCATGGATAGGCACCCGGCGGCCTCAGCCCGTTCCGTCACATTCCGGCACGAGGACCTTCCGCCAGCATCCTTCGAGGACTTTGTCGCGTTTCTGAGGGGACAGGCCCCATCGTTCCAGACCGCCGACCTCCTCCTCGCCTAGCAACTTTACATTGCGCAAAAAGGCGGCTTGCAAGACACGCAGGGAATTGGTATCATTGCCGCAGTTGAAAACTCAAAGCAAGGCGGGTATCATGTCCCATCGCATCATTTTCACCATACTGGCCGTATTCGCGGCTAGGGTTGTTTCTGCTGACGACATCCCCTTCGTCTGGAACAGCTGGTTCACGGAGGACTACTCCGGCCTCAACGCCTCCACGTGGGCGGACACGGCCGGCAAATGGACGCGCAGTGCGCAGGACCAGTCCTCGATCGAGGAGGAGAACGGCCAGCGCTACCTCCAGGTGGGTGCCGGGCCGAACGACCTCAAGTTCACCGCGCCTACGAGCTCGGGCGCCTACAAGCCCGTCCGCGTCGACTCGCGCATGACCTTCATCGCCTGCCGCAACGGCGAGGAATACGCCTCCGCGCCCACGGACTCCTACGCCGGCCTCATCCTGCGCCGCACCGAGACCGCAACCGCCACGAACCTCGTGTTCGCCGGCTGGACGGCCCGCAACTGGACGGAGGTCTCCTCGCCGGACGTCACGCCCCTGGAGGAGACGTACTTCGACGTCCGCATCGAGCTCGACCTGTCGGTCCGCCCCAACAAGGTGCGCTACACCGTGAACGGACACGTCCTCGCGGCGGCCGACGGCGCCACGTGGCTCGACGCCAACACCTCGGGCCGGGGCAACAAGGCGTACACCGCTAACGACAACGTGAAGGACCACGTCCACCACGTCGTCTTCTGCGGCACTGGCCGCGTGGGCGCGTTCAGCGGACAGCAGGCCGCGGCAAAGGCGTCGCGCGCGATGGTCGCGTTCGACGCACCAGCCGGCAACCGCGTGGCCGCCGGCACGGAATTGACGTTCGGCGTCACGCCCAACGACGGCGAAACGCTCGGCACGCTCCGCTACGTGTGGCGGCGCGTGGACAGCACCTTCAGCCGCTCCGACGACGTTCTCGCGACATCCGCCAGCTACACCGTCACAGCCGCGGACTACGGCCATTGGCTGCTCGTGGAGGCGTATGACGAGAACGGTTTCGTCGGCATCGGCAGCAACTACGTGAGCCGGCTTCCCGTCCTCTACATCGACACCCTCGACGGCGGGATGCCCACTCCGCAGAAGGAGGAGCACGACGCGACGATGCGCACGGTCCTCGGCGAGACGCAGTTCTCCTCCAAGGAAATCTACAGCGGCCCGCTCACGATCAAGGTGCGCGGCAACTCCACGAAGGGCCTTCCCAAGAAGCCCTACAAGCTGAAGCTCGATTCGAAGACCAACATGTTCGGACTTGATCCGGACGGCAACAAGAACAAGCACTGGGTACTGCTCGCGAACTACTACGACGAGAGCATGCTCCGCAACAAGATCGCCTACGACATGTCGCACGAGCTAGGCGTGCCCGTGTGGCAGAAGAGCACGTGGGTGGACGTGATACTCAACGGGCAGTTCCTCGGCTGCTACCAGTTCTGCCAGCACATCCGCGTGGGCGTGGACCGCGTGAACATCTACGACTGGGAGGACGCCGCCGAGACCGTCGGCAAGGCCGCGCTCAAGGACGCGGCGATCGCCGCGCAGCTCGCCGCGATCGGCGTGACTGACAAGGGGCAGTTCTCCGAGAACTTCAGCTGGGTGAACACGGGCGTGTTCACGCCCACGAACGGACAGGGGTCCGTGGACATCTCGTCCGTCAAGGGCGTCAAGAAGAACGACATCAGCGGCGGCTACCTCTTCGAGCTCTCCAACGAGTACGACGAGCTCTCGCAGTTCCAGGTCCACGCGGGCATCAAGGACTCCCTCTACAAGGTGATGCTCAACAAGCCCGAGTACCTCTTCACGAGCGACCTGATGATGGACGTCTGCCGGAACTACTGGACGGACCTCTTCGACGCCTGGACCGGCGGCACCGGCACCAGCGCCGCCGGCAACAACTGGCTCGACCTCTGCGACCTCGACTCGATGACCGGCTACTGGCTCACGATGTACATCATGGGCAACAGCGACTCCAGCTACAAGAGCCGCTACGCCTACATGGACCGCGGCGGCAAGATGTTCATGGGGCCCGCATGGGACTTCGACTGGGGCTGCGGCAGCCCGCAGGTGCGCAAGTGGGGCACGAACGACGTCGGGCAGGTGTACCTCAAGGCCCCCTCGCCGACCGGCTGGTCGCCCGGCGGCAACGTCGCGAACTTCATGGCCGAATGGTGCAGCAGCCCCTACTTCTGCATGAAGGTGCGCGAGAAGTACCTCGCCATCCGTCCGTACCTGACCGCGCTTCTGGCGGACGGCGGCACCTACGACCAGCACGTCGACTACATCCGCGAATCGGGCATCGCGAACGAGAACCGCTGGTTCTACCGCACGGGCTTCAGCGGCCCGACGGGCGACGCCGCCGTCTTCAAGCAGTTCCTGAAGGACCGCCTCGCCTGGCTCGACGGCAAGTTCAC
>CAMPAF010000322.1 GCA_946631535.1 uncultured Verrucomicrobiota bacterium | reverse complement strand
GCGCGCTCGCGGCCGGCATGCGCACGATGCATTCGCAGGGCGTCCGCTACCCGGATGGCGATGTGGAGAAGTTCTACCGCTGCCGGCGCGACGGGACGGCTCCCGCCAACGCGCGCGAGCAGAAGCAGGCGGAGGTGTCGAACCCCGAACTCGTGGACTACGCGCGGCGGATCGTCGCCGCCGAGATGGCGCGCGTGGGCGACCATCCCGCGTTCGCGGGCGTGTTACCCTGTTCCGAGTTGCGCGACCACACCTCGCCATCCTTCCGCACGGAGCATCTGCGCTACAAGGCCGAGACGGGACGCGACGTGCCGTCCGAGGTGACGCGCAAGACGTTCAACCTCAAAGACGCCGAGGCGCGCTTCCCCGACGGCGTTGTGCCGACGGACGACCCGATCTACGCCTACTACAGCTGGTTCTGGGGCGGCGGCGACGGCTGGCCGGGGTACACGGGGGCGATCGCGGACGAGTACCGCAAGACGGCCGGCCGCTACGGCGACGGCAGCGCCGCGCAGAAGAGACGCCCCTTCTTCAGCTTCTGGGATCCCGCGGTGCGGTGTCCGCCGAAGTGGGGCTCCGGCGGCGACGTGGACGCGCTCAACCAGTGGGTGTACGCGCAGCCCGAGCCGATGAACGTGGCGGGGCCGGCGGAGGAAATCCTCGCGATGGCGGCGGGGCGTCCCGGCCAGCATCCGATGATCATGACGCAGCTCATCTGCTACCGTGCCCGGCTCGCGCCGTCGAACGTGGTCGTGTCGCCCCTGCCCGCCTGGGTACAGAAGCGTCCGCGCGCCGGCTTCCCCACCATCCCCGCGGACGCGCTGCAGGAGGCGGTGTGGTCGATGATCGCGAAGCCCGTGAAAGGCATCATGTTCCACGGATGGGGCACGATCGCCGAGACGGGCAGCGAGACAGGCTACACCTACACCTCGCCCGAATCGGCCGAACGCCTGCGCCAGCTGCTGAACGGACTCGTCGCGCCGCTCGGCCCCGCGCTGAAGAACCTCGGCCGCGAGGAGCCCGAGGTGGCCGTGCTTGAGAGCTTCGCGACGGCCGCGATGGGCGGCCCCGCCTCGTGGGGCTGGCTCTCGCCCGCGATCACCTTCTGCCAGCGCGCGCGACTCGATCCGCGCGTCGTCTACGAAGAGACGATCATGCGCGACGGGTTCGGGCGCACGAAGATCCTCTACGCGCCGCAGTGCCAATTCCTCTCCGCGCCCGTGGTGGAGAAGATCAAGGCGTTCCAGAAGGCGGGCGGAATCCTCGTGGCGGACGAGAAGCTGCTGCCCGCGCTCAAGGCGGATATCGTCGTGCCCGTGATGGCGTACAAGACGCCCCCGAAGTCCGACCACGCGGCGGACGTGGACGCCGCCACGAAGACGATGGTCAATACGGTCGCGCGCCGCTTCACGGAGGGGCAGAAGGCGTGGATGCTCGCGGAGGCGGAGAAGCTCCGCGCGGCGCTTGCCGCGAAATGCGCCTACGCGCCGAAGGCGGACAGCTCCAGCCCCGAGATCGTGACCTACTCGCGCGCGTGGCGCGACACGCCCTATGTATTCGCGCTGAACGACAAGCGCACGTTTGGCGACTACGTGGGACAGTGGGGCCTCACGATGGAGAAAGGCCTGTCGTTCGCGGGCGAGGTGACGCTCGCGGATCCCGAGGGAAAGGTCGGCGCCGTGTACGAGCTTTCGCGCGGCGGCGAAGTGAAGTTCGCGCGGCGCGACGGGCGCGTGACAGTGCCGCTTTCCTACGACACGAACGACGGGCGGCTGTTCGTGTTCCTGCCGCGCAAGATCGCCTCGGTGGATGCCGAGGTGGCGAAGGCGGGCGATGCGCTCTCCATCACGATGACAGTGCGCGACGCATCGGGCGAACCAGTGCCGGCGCTGTTGCCGGTGGAGATTCGCGTCTACGACGCGGCGGGCCGAGAGCTGGACGGCGCGGGCTACGCCTGCGCGAAGGATGGCGTGTGCTCGCTCACGGTGCGCACGAACCTCAACGACGCACCAGGCGCGTACCGCGTCGTCTGCCGCAACCGCGCGAGCGGCATAATCAGCGAGAAGCGCTTGGGCTTCTGACGGCTCACGAACCTGGGTGGACAGGATGCCCGCCTGCGGCGCAGAGCGGGCAGGCGGCGGGTTCCCACGTGGTGGGCTGAATCTGCACCAGGGAGACCATCGGAATGTCGCCGAACTTCACTGCGCCCTTCGATCGGTCCACAAGGAGCACGACTGCCGCCACCTCGGCGCCTGCGGCCTTCACGAGGTCAATCGTCTCCTGCACGCGTCCGCCCTTCGTGACGACGTCCTCTGCCACCACATAGCGCTCGCCTGGCTTAAGCGAGAAGCGGCGCATGGCAAGCTTGGTGACGGGCTTGCCGGTTGCGTCCACCTCGTCGCCTGCCTGCACCTTCTCGGCGAAAACGCACTTCGTGTCGAGCGCGCGGGCCACCTCGTGTCCCACGAGGATGCCGCCAACGGCGGGAGAGATCACGCCGTCGATGGCGCCGATATCGGCCGAGGCCTTCAGCTTGGCGACCAGCTCATCGCAGAGGCGGGCGGCGATGCGCGGGTAGCGCAGGACGTTCGCGCACTGGAAGTAGCGGTCGGAGTGGAGCTTCGAGCGCAGCTCGAAGTGGCCCTGTAGCAAGGCTCCGGTCTGGGAGAAGATATCGAGGATTTCCTGTTCTGTCATTTGATGCTCCATGGGTTTGTCAGTTTAAAGTCACCGAACGGGCGTTCGCGCGCCAAGTCGCCTGGTATTGCCAGAAGTTCCGGATCTCGCTCCGGGGCTGCGGCGGAAGGAGGCACGGGAGGAACCTTAAGGCCTAGCGAGGATGGCATGAGCGAGCAAGGTGGAACCTTGAACGCAGGTGGCGAGGCGGCCTCAGACACGTTGCGCAACGGAAGAAATTCCGGCGGAGGGAGGGATTCCGTGAAGTCGAGCGTATCCGCGCTGCTGTCGGCGGTGTCACTGTGAATGGGGCGCATCTGCCAGGCCATCCTGATATTTCGGACGAGCTGGGCATACTCCTCGTCGCCGAAAGAGACGAAGGAGACAAAGGGTTCCGCCGATTCGAAGTTGACCGGCTTGAAGAAGAGCGCCTTGCGCGGAATCTGCAGGACAAGGACAGTCGTGAACAGCACGACTGCGGCGACCGGCCACCACGCATGGAGGATTCGACTCATTCGCGCCTCTCCGCGATCTGGACGCGCGAAAGCCCGCTCTCGCGCGCAATGCCGACAAGCCTTATGATGTCGCCAGCGGGAACGCGCCGGTCCGCCAAGAGGAGGAAGGTGTTCGATGGTTCTGCAAGAGAACGTGCGCCAAGGCGTTCCTTCAGCGTCAAGACGGACGACTCGTCCGAAAGCGAGTAGCGTGCGTCGTCAAAGAACACCAGCGTCTCTTCGCCGGCGCTTGCGCCTGGGAGGACAAGCGCCGCGAGTCCGGTCGCCTGCGCCTGCCCAGCCACAGGCTGCGGAAGGTCGCAGACGATTCCAGGCACCTGTGGAAGACGATCGCCGATGAAAGCGAAGAGCGCCAGAAGGAGCGTGAGAGTAATCCAAGGCACTGCCGCAAACAGCGGTTTTGTCCAGGCACATCCATGCCTCCAGATGCCATCGGCCTGGCGAGGCCGCCATCCCCAGTTGCCCTGCGCGCTCACGCTACGGCCTCCCGGCGCGGAGCCAGCATTGCAAGGATGTCGCTGGCGGCCGCTTCCATGTCCGCCACCACGCGCTCCAGC
>CAMPAF010000321.1 GCA_946631535.1 uncultured Verrucomicrobiota bacterium | reverse complement strand
TTCGAACATCCGCAGGAACTGGCGGACGCCCGCAACGGGGAGAAATCTCCTTAGACGGTCGCAGGAAAGGTAGATATGATACCAGAAACGCCGCGCGCCGTCAAGGGCGGCTCGGCTGATTTTCGGTTTTCGCCTGAGGATTCTCGTGAATCGTCACTTTCTTTATGACGACCGGCTCCGTCGGCACGTTCTGGTGAGGTCCGAAGGAACCCGTCGCGACCTTGGCGATCTTGTCGACCACGTCCATGCCTTCCGTCACCTTTCCAAAGACGGCGTAGCCGTAGGTGCGAGGATCCGGACCCTTGTAGTCTAGGAACCCGTTGTCCACCAGGTTGATGAAGAACTGGCTTGTGGCGGAGTCCACGACCATCGTGCGCGCCATCGCGATGGTGCCGCGCTTGTTGGACAGGCCGTTCGACGCCTCGTTCTTGATGGGGGAGTTCGTGGACTTCTGGCTCATCTCCCTGGTGAACCCGCCGCCCTGGATCATGAATCCGTCGATGACCCGGTGGAAGATCGTGCCGTCGTAGTGCCCGGCCTTCGCGTAGGCGAGGAAGTTCGCCACCGTAACGGGCGCCTTCCCGTCGTCCAGTTCCAGGGCGATCGTGCCCATCGATGTTTCGATTGATGCTTTTTTCATTTTACTTTCTCCTAAACCTGCCCTCGCCTCACTTTGGGCTCCTCGTGACCACCTCGCAGCCGTCGGGGGTTATGAGCACCAGATCCTCGATCCGCACTCCGAGTTTCCCTTCGAGGTAGATGCCTGGCTCGATCGTCACGAACATGCCCGGCTCGAGCACGGTCTTCGACTTCGCGCGGGCCGTCGGCTCCTCGTGTATCTCGTAGCCGACTCCGTGGCCGAGCGAGTGCCCGAACGCCTTGCCGTAGCCGGCCTTGCGGATGATGCCGCGCGCCACCTCGTCGAGCGCGCCGCAAGTCATGCCCGGCCGCGCCGCCGCGATCGCCGCCCTGTTCGCCTCCAGCACAATGGAATAGACATCCCTGTATTCCTCGCCGCGCCCGCGCACGCA
This sequence comes from uncultured Verrucomicrobiota bacterium, assembly GCA_946631535.1. Next base: position 2,745 of record CAMPAF010000321.1, on the reverse strand, counting down.
CCTCGTCATGTCGCTGCACACGCCGTCCAGCTTCACGCCCATGTCCACGAGCAGCGGCTCGCCGCGCCGCCAGACCGTATCGTCCGGCACATGGTGGCACTCCGCGGCGTTCGTGCCGGCGCAGACGATCGTCTCGAACGCCTCGCCGTCTCCGAGCGCGTTCATGAATCCGCGTATGATGCGCTGAATGTCCTTCTCCGTCATGCCGGGGCGCATCTCCTTGCGGGCAAGCGACCATATCTCGTCGTTGAGCGCGACGGCCCGCATGATCTTCGCCATCTCGGGAAGCGTCTTCACGGCGCGCAGCGCAAGCACGTCCTCCGCCACGTCCACGAGCTCGGCGCGGCGAAACGCCTTCTGCAGGGAACGGTAGCGGCTCGCGGGGACAGACCCCTCGTATCCGAGGCGGCGGACGCCGCGCGGCAACGCCGCCTTCGCGGCATCGGCGAACGCCTGCCCCCGCTTAAGCTGAACTGTCTTGAGCCACGGCGCCACGCGGTGCGCCATAGGCACGTAGCGGAAATCGGTGATGAACGTCGGAGCCGCATGAGGCGACGCCACAAGGCAGCCGTTGTCGCACACGACATCCGTCACCGAACGGATGTTCGCCTCGCCGAAGAGCAGCACGGCGTCGAGCCTGCGACGCGCCGCTCGCCGAACGAGCGACTCCAGGCGACCGTCGAACGGATTCTCCTCAGCCATTCGGATTCTCCTCCAGGCGCTTGGCCGCCACCCGCGCGCGGTGGCGCCGCACATAGGCCAGCACCCCAAAGTAGACGAGCGGCGTGAAGACCGCGGCGAACAGGAAACCGCCCACGAAGAAGGCCGCCACCAGCTCCTCGCCGAGCTGCAGGACCGAATCCCAGCTCTGGTCCTTCACGACGTCACGCAAGGCGTGGCTGATCGCGCCGTAGGAGAAGCCGCCTCCAAGCAGCCGGTTGCCGACCCAGCACTGGACAGGATAGATGATGAATATGGTGAAATGGTTCGTGACGAACGTGGCGACCGTAGCGCCGATCTTGCTCCCCTTAAGCAGGATCGCAGTCGGGATGGACAGGACCAGCTGGAAACCGAACGGGATGGCGCAACCGTAGAACATGCCGATTGCCCATCCCCTGGCGATGAACTCGGGGGAGGCCTTCTCGCCGAGAATCTTCTCGCGGAGGCGCTGCCACTGTCGCCTAATCCACGACATGGACGAAAAGCCCCGAGCGGAGCTTCGGCTCGAACCACGTGGACTTCGGCGGCATTATGGCCCCTGCATCGGCGATGTCCATCATCTCGCCGACGGTGACCGGATACATGGAGAACGCGACCGCATCGCGGCCATCCTCCACACGACCCTTAAGCTCGTCCAGTCCACGCACGCCGCCCATGAACGAGATGCGCGGCGAGGTGCGCGGATCGTCGATGCCCAACACCGGCGCGAGGAAACGGTCCTGCAGCACGGAGACGTCCAGCGACGAGACGACGTCAGTACCTGCGGGCACGTCCCAGGCGAGATCATACCAGCGGCCCGCAAGGAACATCCGCGCGTGACGACCTGTGGCCGGCGCGCCGTCGGCTGCGTCCGTCACGGTGAATATCTCGCGCGCCTTCGCGAGGAGCGCGTCGGCGTCAAGTCCGTTCAGGTCGGCAACGAGACGGTTGTACGGCAGTATCTTGAGCTGCGACGCCGGGAACGCCACGGCGAGGAACCAGCGGCTCTCGCCGGCGAAGTCGCGCTCGCGTGCGTAGCGGGAAGCGGCGGCGCTGCGGTGGTGGCCGTCCGCGATGTAGGCCACGGGAATGCGGGCGAACGCGGACGCAAGGGCGTCATTGCGATCCGTAGGGATTGCCCACACCGTGTGCCGAATGCCGTCTGGAGCCGTGAAATCGTACAGTGGCGCATCCGCGCAGGCAGCGGCCACGATGGCGTCGATCTCGGCATCGTCCTTGTAGGTGAGGAAGGCGGGACCGGTGTGGGCATGCAGCGTCTCGATGTGCCGCGTGCGGTCATCCTCCTTGTCCTTGCGCGTCTTCTCGTGCTGCTTGAGTATTCCGGCAAGGTAGTCCTGCGTGTCGAACGTTGCGACGATGCCGGTCTGCGCGTGATCGCCCATCACCTGGCGATAGGCGTAGAACGCGGGCACTGCGTCCTGCACGAGAGTGCCGCCGGCACGGAGGCCGTCGAGGGCCTTCTTCGCCTGAGCGTACGCCTCTGGCGAGGAACAGTCGGTCCCGTCCGGCATGTCGATCTCGGGGCGGGAAACGTGGAGGAAGCTGAAGGGGTTGCCGGCCGCAAGTGCGCGGGCTTCTGCCGTATCCACCACATCGTAGGGAACGGCGGCAACGCGCGACGCCGCCTCGGGCGTCGGGCGGACCGCAGCGAAGGGACGTACGTTCATTGAGTTGCCTGCAATCAGTAGTTGGGGAAGATGTCGAAGCCGATGTTGAGAACCGGGCAGAACACCATCTCGCTCTCGCGGATCACGTTGACGCCGCCGACCTGGAAGCCATACATCGTCTCGGCCCTGTTGATGAGGCCCAGCTGCAAGCCACAGATCGAGTCGGCGAGATTCACGATGCCCACCTGGATGCCGCGCATCGAGCGCGACTCGTTGAAGAGGCCCACCTGCAGACCCTTGAGGTCGGCGCGCCCCGAGGAGTTGTAGATTCCCACCTGCACGCCAGAGAGAACATCTTCGGCTTCGTTGCGGAGGATGTTGAGCTGGAAGCCCTCGAAGTAGCGGCAACGGCCGTAGA
>CAMPAF010000320.1 GCA_946631535.1 uncultured Verrucomicrobiota bacterium | reverse complement strand
GCGCGCCGAAGAGAAGGAGCGTAGAAGATGAGGAGATTGGCCTATTTGGCTTGCATGGCGGCGATCGGCATCGCCGCGCGGGCTGACGTTGTCACGAACACGTGGATCACGCCGAGCGGCGGCGGGTGGTTCGCCTCGGAAAACGTCGTGAGCACGAACATGGAGGACGAGGTGGAAGTCGTCACGACGAACGTCGTGTACACGAACTGGCAGGGGGGCGAGCACTGCATCTCGACGAACGTCGCCTGTTTCCCGCTGGCGAACGGCGCGGACATCTACGCGGAGAATGACACGGAGCCCTACATGGGTGGCCTCGTGATGTTCCCGGCGGAGCCTGGCGGGGAACCGACGAACACCTGGTGGCTGTCGAATGGGGACGGAAAAGTCTTTCGTATGCGTACGTCCGCGCTGGGCTACTTTCCTTTGAACATTTCCGGCGGAACCTTCATCATGGGGAGCGGCAGACGCTGGCAGCCTTATGACACCAACGACTACGGTCCCGTGCGGAAGGAGGGCGACGGCATCATCCGCATCTCGACATTCTACAATCAGATTTACGCCCGCCGCGAGTTCCAGGTGGCGGAGGGCAAGCTGATCCCGATGGTGCAGGACGCGCTCTTCTGGACAGACGTGCGCGTGACGGATCCGGCCGGGCAGTTCGTGTTCACCAACTACTCGTCGCGCGTCGGCGTCGGCTCGCTCCGCAGCGACGTGGGCGGCACGTTCGACCTCGCGGGCAACACCGTGCTGATGGGCGCGACGGGGCCGGGCGGACTGGAGGCGGACGTCACGGGCACGGGCGGCGTCATGGCCGTGGTGACGAGCCTTGCGGTCACGAACATCCAGCCGAACGTCACGTACGGCGCGCGCGAGGGCGTGCTGCACCTCGAATCCAAGACGGGCGCCGCGCAGCCGTTCGCGAAGTACGATTTCGAGACCTCCCTCACGGCGGACTCCTCGGGGTACGGCCGCAATCTCGTGGCCAGCGGCGCCGTGACGTGGATCGACGACGTTGCGCGCGGCGGCAAGGTGGCGCATTTCGAGGGGACGGCTACTTCCGGCGGCAAGCTCGTCGCCACCGTGGCGGGACAGTCCGAGCTGACGGGCGACACCGACTACACGGTGAGCCTGTGGGCGAAGACGAAGTCGACGCCCGTGGCGAACGACTTCCCGACGATGATCTCCATCGGCAGCACCCAGACCGACAGCCAAATCATCCAGTTCCGGTACAAGAACCAGAACTGCGCCCAGATGCTGCTCGGGCACTGGAACGGCAAGGGAGACTTCTCCGATCTTCCGGCACCCGCGAATCCGGCGGAGTGGCACCACTTCGTCATCATGCGCGAAGGCCAGCGCGTGGGCGTGTGGTGCGACGGCGTGCAGCTGTTCGACAAGACCGACATGAAGCTGGAGATCAACCTGCCGGCGACCGTGCAGATCAACCTCGGCTGGCTCGCCCAGAGCGAGCGCTATTTCTGCGGCGACATCGACGACGTGACCGTCTATTCGCATTCCGTGGGCCGCACGGGCGTGGCGCGCCTCTTTGCGGGCGAGGAGCCGTTTGCGGCCAGTTCGGTGGCGGCGGCTGGCGAACCGCTGGAGATCCCCGAGGGGACGAAGCTACAGATGGAGCTGAACGGACGCATCCTGCTCGCCGGCTCGCCCGTGATCCCCGCCACGAACATCGTCTGCAACGGCGTGCGCGGCGCGCTCGCGATGCCGTCGGGCGGCACGCTTACGCTGACGGGCGCCGGCACGTACAGCGGGGAGTTCAGCGGCGCGAACGCCCTCGTGAAGGACGGCGGCGGCGAGCTGAAGCTCACAGGCGCGGCCAAGCACACGGGCGGCACGGAGGTGAAGGCCGGGCGGCTCACGCTCCTCAACACGGCCACGCAGCCGACCATCTTCGGCATCTACGACTTCGAGGGCGACGACGTCGGCTTCGAGTGGAGCCGGTCCAACCGCCGTCTCGGCACGCAGAAGGAAGTGACGCGGGAATGGGACGCCTCCCGCGGCTGGGTCGTGCGCCTGCCGGGCACGGCCACCCAGGGTCTGGAGTCCACGATCAGCTCGCCGGTTCTCTCGGGCGACACGGACTACACGGTGAGCGTGTGGGCGAAGCCGGATTCGGACGCGCCCAACAACGCGACGCTCGTTTCCCTTGGCCAGCAGGCCGACTTCCAGGAAATCGTCTTCCGCTACCAGAACGCCGTGTCGGGAGGCAGTTTTGTCTTGACGCACTGGGGTGGAGCGCTCGACTTCACCGACATCCCCACCGTGGCGAACCCCGCCGGCGCGTGGCACCACTACGTGGCCGTGCGAAAGGGAACGACGTACACCGTCTACTGCGACGGTGTGCAGAAATGGACGCAAACCAAAGACCAGGTTCTGAAGATCCCGGAGGGGAAGCAGGTGTGCATCGGGCGGCAGGTTAACAGGACGGACCGCCAGTACAAGGGACTCCTCGACGACGTGCGCATCTACGCGCAGGCGCTCGACGAGGCGGACGTACTTCGCCTCTACGCGGGGCGGGACCCCGTCGGCGCGGCGCGCGGCGAAGCGCCGGACATGCTCGCGCATGTGCCCGCGCCCGTCCTCCACTACGCCTTCGAGGATTCCTCCAACCTCGGCAAGGATTCCGCGCCGGGCGGTGCCCACTTGAAGAAGGCCGGAAACGGCACGCTCACCCAGGTCGATTCCCCGCTCGGCGGCAAGGCGCTCAAGTTCGAGGCCCGGCTGCAAAGCACGACGTTCCCGGCGGCGATTCCCCCCAACGGACGGCCCTTCACCGTGTCGCTGTGGGTGCAGGGATCGCCGACCGACGACCGGACATGGCTCTCGTCGATCAACGCCACGCATTCGCCCACGTTCGTTTCCTGGGGAAATCCAACGGAGGCTACGATCGGTTGCATGCTCTCCTGCCAGGCCGATGCTGACCGCTGGAAGACCGTACGCTATTATGTGAGGAAGGAGGCAGGCGGTGCCGTTGACTCTAAGGTGGAGAACCAGCTGGCGGGGTTGTTCCTGTCCGAGCGGGACCTGCGCTGGCACCATCTGGCGCTTGTCTACGATCCCGCGCGCGGCGTCAACATCTTTGTGGACGGAGAGGACGTCGAATGTAACTCAAAAGGCGCGTTCAACTACGATTCCTGTCGCGACGGCGGCGTGTTCTACCTCGGCGCGAAGCCGTCGGGTACGAACGTGGTGTTCAGGGGCTGCCTCGACGAGGTGAAGGTGTTCGACAAGCCGTTCAACATCCCGCAGGTGCGCGCCGTGATGCGCGCGGACGCCGGGGCGCTGCGCGTGCTGCCCGAGGGCGGCGCGGTGGCGGTGGACGCCGGGGCGACGCTGGAGGTGAACGGCACGGACGAGTCCTTCGCCGCGCTCACGGGCGCGGGCACGCTCGACCTCGCGAGCGGCCGCCTTGCGATCACGTCCACCAACACGTTCGCGGGCACGCTCGCGGGCGACGGCACGCTCGTGCTGCCGGCCGGCGCGGAGCTGACGCTCGGGCAGGATCCGAGCGGCTTCACGGGCTACTTCGAGATGACGGGCGGCGCGCTCGTGCTGCCGGCGGGCGTCACGTCCGTACCGGCCACGTTCCGTCCGCTCCCGGTCGATCCGGCGGACAGCATCGCCTATCCGGGCGACGTGGAGATCGTCGACGGCACGGCGCTCACGGTCACGGACGCGAACAAGGGCCCGTTCGTCTCCACGCCGCGCAAGGTCATAGTCTGCGGCGGCGGCACGGTGACGCTGCCGTCGCCGACGGCCACGGGCACGTGGGTGATCGGCCAGGG
>CAMPAF010000319.1 GCA_946631535.1 uncultured Verrucomicrobiota bacterium | reverse complement strand
ACGCGATCTTCGAGGACTCGCCGTCCTCCTTGGAGTTGTACTCGTAGCCGTCGGGATAGCGGCACGCCATCGCGTACCAGGCCTTTACCTTCTTCGCCACGAGAGCGCGCCCGTCTAGCGGCGAGATGGCGTCGCCCTTCGTCTCCAGCAGGCGGCGGAGGTTGGTGGTGAAGCCCACGGAGCAGATGGTCACGCTGCCGTCGGGCTGCGCGGCGAGTATCTTGCGGTACGTCTCGTTCGCGTCGGGCGCCGTCTCGCTCGAAGGATGCTTCACCACGTCCTTGCGGGCCTTCACCATGTCCGCGTATATGTCGTAGATGGCATGGCTCCTGCCGAGCGGCCCGATGCCGAGCTCCTTGTTTACGCCCACGGGGATGCCTGGCCGTCCGTAGAAGGCGTTGATGATCTCGACCATGCCAACCGAAGGCGCACCGCGCGTGCAGGCCACCGTGCCGAGGATTTCGCATTCGCCTGCGTCGGCAAGCGCGTGCAGCGTGGCGAGCGCGCCGACGTCATCGAAGTCCGTGTACATGTCCGTGTCGAAGATGATCTTCTCCGGCGCTCCGGACGCGACCAAAGCGGCGCAAAAGGCCGCCACTGCAAGGAGGTGTCTAGTTTTCATGCGGGAATTATAGCACAATTCCGGGATTGGTGCTTGGCGCTTTGTGCGGGGCGCGGATGCCCCCGGCGTCGACTACCGATGGGCTGCCGAGCCGGTGGTCTCGTCCTGGTTGACCAGGCGGAAGAGGCCCTTGTAGCCCTCGCGCTCCGCGCCGCCGTTGATCATGAGCGCGAAACCCTTGGCGCCGCCGGGCAGCGACTGGGTGACGATGTACTTGAGGAACTCGCCGTCCGTCGAGTAGCTGTTGCCGAAGCCGGCCACCGCCACGCCGTGCGGACGCGCCAGCACGAGCTCGCGCACGTTCTCCACCTTCCCGTGATCGTACGGCACGGGATAGATGATCTTCGTCGTCATGTAGCCGGCGTCGATCGCGATGCGGATCGCCCGCAGGCGCTCGCGCGGCAGGCCGAGCGTCCTGTCGGAGTTGCGCACGAAGATCTCCGGGCTCGCGCTCACCACGTAGTTCTCGACGCCGGCCTTCTCAAGCGCCTGCATTATCTTGATGGAGGAGGCGAAGTACCAGTGGCGGTAAACCTCGTCGTACTTGCGATGGCAAAAGTCGTCCAGCTTCGCCGCCTGCACGCCCTTGTAGATCTGCCCGTTGTACGGCCAGGCGAGCCAGCGCCCGATTTCCTTCATGCGGGGATAGTCGCGGTCGCGGTAGCGGATCCAGCCCTCGGGCCCCTTGTACGTCGTCGAGAGGCCCGCGAGGATCGTCTCCTCGATGAGGCCCTTGAACTTCTGCACGCCGTCCTCGTCGAGCCCTTCGCTCACGTCGCCCTTGATGATCGTGCCGTCGAAGTCCCAGAACGCCATGGGGACGGCGTCGGGCCGGGCAGCCTTCAGCTTGGCCACGTTGCCCAGGATCGTCGCCACCACCTCGTCCGCGTGCGTCTCCTGCGCGGCGTAGAGAGCCGCCGCGAGGCAAGCGGACCCGACAAGAACAAGCAACCGAAACTTCGCCATCTTGCTACCTCACGCGCTTGATCGCGCCGAACTTGCACACCTGGCCGCACTGCTTGCAGCCAGCGCACTGGGTTGGGTCGATCTTCATCTGGAAGCGGCCGGGCGCGGTCTCCTTGCCGCGCGTGATGGCCGGGCAGCCCAGCCTGAAGCACGCGCCGCACGCCTTGCACTTCTTCTCGTCGACCTCGCACAGGCCTTCCTTGGTGAGCTTGGCGGCGATGCGGCACGGCGCGTACGCGATGATCACCGCGCCCTCGTCGCCGTCCATCGCGTCCTTGAGCACCTTCTCGAGCTCCGCAAGGTCGTCGGCGGACACCTTGACCACCTTCTTGTAGCCCATGGCCTTCGCCACGTCCGCGATCTCCGTCACGGGAGCGGGATCGCCAGCGAGCGTCTTGCCCGTGCCGGGATTGTCCTGGTGGCCGGTCATGGCCGTGATGCGGTTGTCGAGCACGATGGTCGTCACGGGCGTGCCGTTGTAGTGCGCCGAGAGGATGCCGGTGAGGCCGCTGTGGAAGAACGTCGAGTCGCCCAGCACCGCGCAGATGCGCCCCTTCAGGCCCGCCTTGCGCATGCCGGCGGCGTTGCCGATGGAGGCGCCCATGCAGATGGTCGTGTCCATCGCGTCGAGAGGCGGAAACGCGCCCAGCGTGTAGCATCCGATGTCGCCAGTAACAGTTGCCTTCAGCTTGTTGAGGACGTAGAACACGCCTCGATGGCCGCATCCCGCGCAAAGTACGGGCGGGCGCGTGGGGAGTGTCGTGTCGGGGCGGCTGGCCTTGGCCCGCTCCACGTCGCGCAGCAGCTCGTGGCGCAGGTTCTGGAGGCGGTCCGGGTTCAGCTCGAGCATGTTGAGCTCGGTCTTGTGCGACTGCACCTTGATGCCTAGCGCGCGCACCTGCTCCTCCAGGAACGGATCGAGCTCCTCCACCACGAGCACGTGCCGCACTGTCTTCGCGAACTTCTTCACGAGGTCGGCCGGGAACGGGTTCGTCCAGCCCAGCTTCAGCACGGTGAACTCGGGGAACACCTCCTTAACGTACTGGTAGGCGACGCCGCTCGTGATGATGCCGACCTGCTTCTTGCCGGGCTCGATGCGGTTGAACTTGCTGCGGCTCGCGGCCTTCGACATCTCCAGCGCTCGCTTCTGCGCGGCAAGGCGCTGGCCGCGCGCGAACATCGGAACGGGAATCGTGCGCGAGATGTCCTTCTTGTACGGGACGAGCGGATGCGGCTCGGGGTTGAAGTCGCCCAGGTTCACGAGCGAGCTGGAGTGGCTCGTGCGCGTCGTGAGGCGCAGGAAGCACGGCACCCGGTACTTCTCGGAAATCTCGAAAGCGGCCTGCGTCATGTCGTACGCCTCCTGCGAGTCGGAAGGCTCGAACATCGGGGCGCGCGCGAACTTGGCGATGTTTCGGTTGTCCTGCTCGTTCTGCGAGGAGTGCATGCCGGGATCGTCCGCCGTCACGATCACCATGCCGCCAGTCGCGCCCACGTAGGTGTACGTCATGAGCGGGTCCATAGCCACGTTCAGGCCCACGTGCTTCATGGCGGTGAGCGACCGCGCGCCGGCGATGGACGCGCCGATCGCGGTCTCCATCGCCACCTTCTCGTTCACGGCCCACTCGCAGCGGATCGTGTCCTTGAACGCCGCGATGTTTTCCAAGATTTCGGTGGACGGCGTGCCCGGATAGGCGCTCGCCACCACGCATCCCGCCTGCGCGGCGCCATGCGCCACGGCCTCGTTGCCCGACAACAGTTTTTTAACGCTCATGCTTATGACCTTCTTCCTGTAGCCGAAAATTTTACCATATTTCCCGCGGACTGCCTATCGCGTTTTCGCGAAACGGGAATCGGCACGCGCAAGCGCGCGTGCCGATCTGAGACGGGGATCATGTCCCCTAACCGCGATCTTGGCCTCACGCCGGCTCGAACTGGTCCTTGCCGACGCCACACATCGGGCAGGTCCAGTCGTCAGGGAGGTCTGCGAACTCCACGCCGTTGTTGTCGGCCGGATCGTACACGTAACCGCAGATCTTGCAAACGTATTTCATTCCGTCCTCTCCTTCTTACTTGAAGTAGCGCTTCAGCAGACCTTCGAAGCCCGCGCCGTGGCGCGCCTCGTCCTTGGCCATCTCGTGGACCGTGTCGTGGACCGCATCGTAGCCGAGCTCCTTCGCGCGCTTGGCGAGCTGGAGCTTGCCCTCGCACGCGCCCTGCTCGG
>CAMPAF010000318.1 GCA_946631535.1 uncultured Verrucomicrobiota bacterium | reverse complement strand
ACGAGGCGCGCAAGAAGCGCGACGGCATGTGCAACGGCGCGTTCGTGTACGGTACCCGCGGCGTGATCGAGTACGGCCACCACGGCGCGAACTACCTGCGCATGCTGCCCGACACCACGCTCGAGAAGCTCCGCGCAGACGGCGGCTGCCCGAAGCAGAAATACACGCGCATTCCCGGCAAGGACCCGAACAGCAAGCCGTTCAACGAGTTCATCGCGGCGGTTAAGGGCGGGCCCAAGGTCGGCAGCGACTTCGCCTACGCTGGAGCGATGACGCAGTGTTCGCTCACGGGCGTTGCCGCGCTCTTCGACCCCGGCAAGCTCCTGACGTGGGACGCGGCCGCGCGCCGCTTCGCGAACAGCACTGCCGCCAATGCCCGTCTCCACCAGCCCCGCCTCGCGGGCTGGTGATGGGGCATTGCCAGAGTGGCGGGGGTTATGCTATCATCTTGACATGAAAACGAAAGCGATGATGGTGGCGGCCCTGGTCGCCTGCGCGTCTGCGGTCGCGGACGTGGCGTATGTTGGTTCGTTCGACCTTTCGGGGGCGACGTGTGGCTGCGGCAAGCGGCTCCAGGTGGACAAGTCGGTGGACGGCAATCCTCTGACTGTTGGCGGCAAGACATACGCAAAGGGATTCGGCACGCATCCCGAAAGCGCGATCCTGTTCCGCGCCAACGGCAAGGTTACCTCCTTCGACGCGCTCGTCGCCATCGACGACGACGCGAAGAGCGCGGGCTCCGGCAAGAGCTACGGCAAGCCGACCGCGCGCTTCAAGGTCTGGGTGGACGACCGGATCGCATGGTCGTCGGGCGACCTGAAGCTCGGGCAGAAGCCCGTTCCCGTGCATGTGGACCTCGCTGGCGCGAAGGAGATCATCCTCGAGACGACGGGGGGCGGGAAGTGGACGGCTTTCGACGCGGCGAACGCCGATTGGCTAGACGCCCGCTTCACCTGCGGGGATGGCGCGAAGATCGAGTCCGTGAACGATCCTTCCCTCACCGCTCAGCTCGGCATCCTCACGCCGCCTGAGGCTGCTGAGCCGCGCATCAACGGCGCCGACATCTGGGGCGTTCGGCCGGGGCACGAGGTCATTTTCCGCGTGGCGACTTCTGGCGTGCGTCCGATCACCTTCTCGGCGAAGGGCCTGCCTGCGGGAGTGACGCTCGACGCGAAGGGCGTCCTGCGCGGCACCGCGCCCGCCACGCCCGGCAACTACGACATCGAGGTGACGGCCGTGAACGCGAAGGGGCGGACGACGCGCACGATCCGCCTCGCAGTTGGCGACACCATCGCGCTCACGCCGCCGATGGGCTGGAACAGCTGGAACACGCTCTGCTACCGCCTCACAGCCGAGAAGGCGAAGGCCGCCGCCAAGGCGATGGACGACTCTGGGCTTGCCGACCACGGTTGGGCATACATCAACCTTGACGACTGGTGGGAGATGAACAACTCCGGATGCCCGCGCGTCGAGAGCCGCAAGAACGACTTCGGCGGACGCGAGGACGTGATCGGTCCTGCGCGCGACGCCGCCGGGAAGATCAACCCCAACCGCTCGTTCCCCGACATGAAGGGCCTCACCGACTACATCCACTCGTTCGGCCTCAAGGCGGGACTCTACTCCTCGCCCGGTCCGCTCACCTGCGGCAAGTGCGAGGGCAGCTACGGTCACGAGCTGCAGGACGCCGAGAGCTGGGCGGAGTGGGGCTTCGACTACATCAAGTACGACTGGTGCAGCTACGGACAGATCTTCAAGAAGGAGACGGGGCGGGGTACCTGGGACAAGGGCGGGTTCGACGATCCTTCGCTGCGCGAGGCGTACATCAAGCCATATCGCCTGATGGGCGAGTGCCTTAAGAAGCAGAAGCGCGACATCGTCTACTCCTTCTGCCAGTACGGCATGGCGCACACCGAGGAGTGGGGCGCCGCCGCGGGCGGACAGTGCTGGCGGAGCTGGGAAGACCTCAAGGACGCCTGGGCGTGGATGGAGGACGCCATTGAGGGTCGCATCGGCGCGGAGTACTGGAAGTGGAACCGTCCGGGCTGGTGGGCCGATCCCGACATGATGATCGTCGGCCAGCAGTTCTCGTTCGGCAGCGACCACCCCACGTACCTCACCCCGAACGAGCAGTACACGCACGTCTCGCTATGGGCGATGTTCGGCTCGCCTCTACTGATCGGCTGCGACCTCACGACGATGGACGCCTTCACGCGGAATCTCCTCGTCAACGACGAGGTGATCGCCGTGAGCCAGGATCGTCTTGGCAAGTGCGGGCGGCGCATCCGGCACACGGACGCGGAGAGCGTCTGGACGCGTCCGCTCGTGGGCAACTTCACGGCGGTCGCGCTCGTCAACCGCTCGCCCTTCACGCGCGAGATCAGGCTGCCGCTCGAGGATGTGGGACTGCACGGCGAGTGCTGGGTGAAGGACCTCTGGCGGCAGAAGTGCGAGGGCAAGCATTCCGGCTTCTACGTGGCGACCGTGCCGCCGCACGCGACCAAGCTCGTGAAGATGCGGCCCGTCAACTGCCAGAAGTGCGATTGACGTAAATGCATAGGCGACAATGTGCGCAAAAAGAACGGCCCCCCCGGCAAGCCGGGGGGGGCCGTTCTATACGGGCTTAAAGCCGGTATCTTACTTCTTGGCGTTGTCGGCAGCCTTCTTGGCGTCGGCTGCGGCCTTTTCGGCTTCCTTCTTTGCGGCGTCGGCGACCTTGGCTGCATCCTTCGCGGCCTTGTCGGCATCGCTCTTGACGGCAGCGGCGGCGGTGGCGAGCGGATTCTTCTCCTCTTCCTTCTGGCAGCCGGTCATGACGACGGCGAGAGCGGCGACGAACGCCATAGCGAGAATCTTCTTCATTTTACGGAACCTTCCTGTTTCGGTTGTTGACAATTGCCCTTGCCTTGTTGGCAGAGGACGCGAATATTCTATCATTTCTTTCTGAAGTTGTCCAAGGCCTTCTTACCATCACCAACTAACCACTAGCCACGAAAAATATGATAGAATATCCGCAGTCGAAAGGAATCAAAGGAACATGACGCTAGATACGCTTTGTGTGCAGGGCGGTTGGCAGCCCAAGAAGGGCGAGCCTCGCCAGGTGCCGATCTATTCTTCAACAACGTTCAAGTACGAGACGTCGGAGCAGATGGCCGACCTCTTCGACCTGAAGGCGCCGGGCTACTTCTACACGCGCCTCGCGAACCCCACCAACGACCAGGTGGCGAAGAAGATCGCCGCGCTCGAGGGCGGCGTCGCCGCCATCCTCACGTCGTCAGGCCAGGCCGCCAGCACGTTCGCCGTCCTCAACCTCTGCCAGGCCGGCGACCACGTGGTCTCCAGCGCGCAGATCTACGGCGGCACGTTCAATCTCTTCGCCGTCTCCCTCAAGAAACTCGGCATCGACTTCACGTTCGTCGATCCCGACGCCTCGCCGAAGGAGATCGCGGCCGCGTTCCGTCCCAACACAAAGTGCGTGTTCGGCGAGACGGTGGCGAATCCGTCGGGCGTCGTCCTCGACATCGCGAAGTTCGCGAAGGTGGCGCACGCGCACGGCGTGCCGCTCATAGTCGACAACACGTTCCCCACGCCGATCCTGTGCCGTCCGTTCAGGTTCGGCGCGGACATCGTGACGCACGCCACCACGAAGTACATGGACGGCCACTCGTCGCAGGTGGGCGGATGCATCGTGGACAGCGGCAACTTCGACTGGTCGAAGTACCCCGAGCGTTTCGCTGGCCTCGTCGCGCCGGACGAGTCGTATCACGGCCTCTCCTACGTGAAGGCGTTCGGCAAGCAGGCGTACATCGTGAAGGCGA
>CAMPAF010000317.1 GCA_946631535.1 uncultured Verrucomicrobiota bacterium | reverse complement strand
AAAGAAAGCGAGCGGAAAGATGAATGTGAGATTGGCCTGTGTGGCCTGCATGGCGGTTTGCATTGGCACGATGCAGGTCGAGGGGGTCAACGCCTTCTCGTATGTCCAGAAGGGACTGGCGGCGTGTTACGACGGCATCGAAAACGCGGGCGCGGGCGTACACGACCCGAACGCGACGACGTGGGTGGACCTCACGGGCAGCGGCGACAACGGCGCGATGGGCTCGGGGATGACGTGGACGGCCACCGGCTGGACGCGCAACGCGGACGGTGCCGCGATCGCAACGGGCAAGCGGATTTCCCGCGTCACCGGCAGCCGGACGTTTACGGCGGAATGCGTGGTCGCCCCCTCGCGCGACAACGTGCGCCAGACGTTCTTCGGGCAATGGGCTTCGACCTTGTCATGCGGGCTGGAGCACAACACCGGTGCCTCGTCCGCAGGGTGCGTCCGCGCGTTCTACTACTGGACGCCGGATTTCCTCACCTCAAGCGCCTTGACCGTCAAGAAGGACGAGTTCGCCACGCTCGGCATGACGACCACGCCGCAGCTGCAGTGCGTCTGGAAGAACGGCGCCACCTGCTACCGCCACGAGTACCTTGAAGGCTTCGCCACGATGGCGCTGAACACGAACTGCGTCACCTACATCGGCGGCGACTCGCGATCCGGCATGGCCTTCCGCGGCACGTTCCACGCCTTTCGCCTGTACGACCGCGTGCTGACGGCGGACGAGCTGGCGCTCAACGCGGCGGTGGACGCCGTGCGCTTCAAGGGCGCGGATCCGGCAGCGGTCACGGTGCCGGCCGGCTGGGCGTTCGACGCGCAGACGAATCTGCTCGCGACCGTCTCCGTCGCCGCCTCCGGCGCCGGCACGGTGCAGATCGGGGCCGGCCCGGCGGTTGCCACGGCCACCGCCGCCGTGCCGCAGGACGGCACCACGACGTCCCTTGCGCTCGCGGCCGCGCCGGACGCGGGGTACGAGTTCCTCTGCTGGGAAGGCGATACGGACGCCATCGCGTCCGGCGCCGTGACCGATGCGAACGTGACGCTCGCGGCCGGCACGCGCCTGTCGCTCCTGGCGGTGTTCCGTCCGGCCAGCGGCGCGGGGGCGATTCCGTCCACGGCCGGGCGCTACGTGACGGACGGGCTCGTGGTCCACCTCGACGGCGCGGACAACGCGGGCGCGGGGACGCACGATCCCTCCGCCACCACGTGGACGGACCTTTCCGGCAACGGCAACCACGGAACGGTCGCGGCCGGCATCGCCTGGGCGGCGAACGGCTGGGTGAACAGCGCGGACGGGCGGCCCGTGCTGCTGACCGGCACGCAGGCGCGCGACGCCATCGCCACGAAGACGTTCACGCTGGAGTTCGCGTGCCGTCCCGCGCGCAAGTCGGACCGTGAATGTTTCTTCGGCGGCTACAACACGGGCGGCCTGAGCATCGAGCACAACGCGGGGGGCGTGAGCGACGGGCGAATCCGCCTGTACTACGACGGGGCGCCGGACAGCCAGATATCCGGCGTGACGCAGGACGCCGGCGAGGACGCGGTGTTTGCGCTCGTCTCCGGTCCGTCCGAGCAGAAACTCTACAAGAACGGCACGCTCGTCCATACCGTCAGGAAGGAGATCACCGCCTCGCGGCTGGGGCAGGCCACGTACTACATCGGCGGCGAGCCCAGCCGCACCTCCATGGCCTTTCGCGGCACGTACCATTCGTTCCGTCTCTACAACCGTCTTCTGACGGCGGAGGAGGTGGCGCAGAACGCGGCGGCCGACCGGGCGCGCCTGATCGACGCGGGCATCGCGTCGCTCGCGTCGACGACCTGGACGAAGGACGGGACGGGCTCGTGGATGGATGCCGCCGGCTGGGACTACGGCGTCCCGAACGCCTACACGCCCGCCTCGGTCACGGGGCTGCTCGCCTCGGCGGAGATCGCCGTCACCCAGACCGTGCCCGCGCCGAAGGGCCTTGTCCTCGGAAACGCCTCCGGCACGACGCGTGTGCGCGTGGCGAACGGCGGCGAGCTGCCGCTCACAGGTGCCACGACGTCGGTGGAGAAGGGGGGCGAGCTGGCGGTGGAGGAGGGCGGCGCGCTACGCTACGACGGAAGCGGCACGTCGTTCACGGCGGCCGACGCCCCGATCCACGTGAACGGCGGGCGGCTGTCGCTGAACGGCGGCAACGTGAACGTGGACAACCTCAGGGGGGGACTGATTTGCTCTGCCTCGGGCACGGCCACGGGGACGCTGTCCATCGCGCGCGGCGCGCTGAACATGACGCTCCAGCCCAATGGACGCCACGGCCTCAGCATCTCGGGCGGGCGCCTGGAGATGACGGGCGGGCGCGTCACGGTTTCGACGCCGCATTTCTATGATTCGTGGACGGCGTTGGTCTCGAACTACGGTTCGGCCGAGCTGTCCGGGGACTCGGCGATCCAGTTCTACAATCACCAGGCGGGCATGTCGTCCGGCACGCTCCATCTGCGTGACGGCGCGAGCGTGACGGTTCGCGTCGTCAATACGGGCGTGAAGGGCGACAACAGCGAATATGCCCGCTTCCGGATCGCGCCCTACATCAACGGCAGGGCCGTCGTGACCGTGGACGACGACGCGGCAATCGACCTCCTCGGCGAAAATTCGATGTTCTACATCGGCGGGGAGAGTGCGGGGTCCGTCTCAATCCTGAACTGGAATTCGTCACGGCGGCTGAACGGCTCGTTCTCGTTCGCCGTCGGGTTCCGCAAGGGCTACGGCGAGCTGAACGTGACGCGCGGGCAGATCGTCGGCGGAGGGTTCGGCCTGCGCGTGGCGCAGTGCGGCGGCGCGATTCCGCAGGACGCCGGCTGCGTGACGGGCGTGGTCAACGTCACGGGCGGCAGCCTGCTGAACGACAACGAAACCAACAACGCGGAGACGATGCAGGGGCTTGTCGTGGGCGCGGGCACGGTCGTCAACCAGACACTCCCTGATCTCGGCTGCTTCAGGGGCACGATCAACCTGGCGGGCGGGGCGGTGACGAACAAGACGGCGTACACGGGCCTTGGCCTGGGGCCGGCCGAGGGCGACGTGGTGCAGACGGGCGGCGAGTTCCGCCACGAGGCGACGGCGCGCCAGATGATCATGGGCGCGTTCGGCGGCGAAGGACGCTACGTCCTGTCCAACGGCGTGGCGTTGGCGAAGAGCGACGTGTTCGTGGGCGGCGTGACGACGAACCTGCTCGCCCACAAGCCGTACGGCCTCTACAAGTACTGCCCCGTCACGAACCACTGCGCGAAGGGCCTGCTCCGCGTGGCGGGCGGGTCGTTCTCGACGGCGAAGACGCTGTGGGTCTCGCAGGACGGCGCGGGCGTGCTGGAGATCGGGCCGGCGGGCTCGGTGACGGCGGCGAACGTGACGCTCACGAACACGCCGGCCGCGCGCACGGGCGGCGCGGATCTCGCGGCGAAGGTGCGCTTCACGTGCGGCCCGCAGGGCGTCGGCACGCTCACGGCCGCCGGCGCGTTCACGATCGGACCGGGCGCGACGCTGGAGGTGGACTCCACGGCGCTGGAGGCCCGCGGGGTCTTCCCGCTCATTTCGTTCGGCTCCTGCGAAGGCGAATTCGCGTCCGTGACGGTGACCGGACGCGGCACGGTGGTGAAGACGGGGACCGGCTACGTGCTCGACCGCTTGTCCGGCACGACGATCCTCGTCAGATGAAACAGCCGCCGGGACGGCGGCTCCCCATGTTGCGGCGCGTCCTGTGTCCTGCGCGATTCGCGGATGCGCCCTTGGGGGCGCATCTGCGTAATTCACCGCCGAGCCTTCTGATGATTGGAAACAACTA
>CAMPAF010000316.1 GCA_946631535.1 uncultured Verrucomicrobiota bacterium | reverse complement strand
GCCCAGAACTCCTTGCCGGGACCGCCCACCAGCTCGATGGTGGCGTCCTTCGGCAGCAGCGCCTGGCAGAAGAGCCGCCCGTTGCGCGAATCCGCGCGCACGACGCGTCCGTCCACCTCCGGCTTGTTCTGCGTGTGCAGGAGCCACTGCTTCGCGTAGGCGGGGTCGGACGCGCCCACTCGGTCGTACACCACGAAGAAGTCGGGCTGCACGTGCACGAACTGCCGCACGTTCTCCGTGCACTTCTCGCCGTAGAGCGCTCCCGTGTCGACCGCGGCGTAGGAGTAGCGGCTGTTCGTCTCGAAGGCGAGCACCTTCGCGGTCACGCCGTACATGCCGCCGTAGTTGTTCTTTCCCTCCGGACCGGTGTAGTTCGGCCCCCAGTAGCCGGGCAACTTCTCGCCGGGCTTCTGGATGAGCACCACGTTGTGCGCAACGGACTGCCCGTAGTAGTACTTCAGGTTCCAGTCGGTCTGCGCGGCGCGCGAACCGGAGTCGAGCGCGAGGAAATCGTGCTTGTAGATCGCGAAGCTCCCCTCGTCGTGGTGCTTGTGCATCGGCATGAGCGTGCCGCCCACGAGGAGCGCGTACGTGGAGTCGGGCTCCCAGCCGCTCCGCATGAAGATCTGCCCGAGCTGTTCGAACTGGCGCGCCTTCACGGGCGAGGCCGACAGCTCCTCGCGCGTGAACGGCTTCACCGCCTCGTCCTTCCCGAAGAGGAACGGGTACGCGGGGAACCCCGCCCCGCTGCGCCAAGCGCCGCCCGCAGTGTGGTTGGGGCACATCTCCGCGATCGTCGCCGCGAGGCGCGCCGCGTCGGGATCGTACTCCTTGAAGAAGTGGATGTACTGGAGCAGGTGCTCGTACATGCCGCCGATGGGGAGGCGGTTGTCCGTGTGGAAGGCGTCGCCGTAGCCGTGGAAGAGCGGAGCGTCAGGGCGCGCAGCATCGGGGATCCACATCCACCACACCCAGTTGGGGTAAAGCGCCATCGGACGGTAACGCCCGGCCAGGTTCTCGCCCGTGGCGGAGAGCCACGTGTGGAACACGTTGAAGTGCCCCACGGGATAGACGCCCATCGCGTAGCCTGGCGTGCCCGTGCCGAGCGCGCCGTCGTCGCCCGCGCTCTCGCTGCGGAACTTCAGCACTTCCTCGTGGAAGGCGTGTCCCTCGACGATGAGGCTTTTCGCCAGCTCGTCGCAGAAGCCGTCGCCGAGGGCGGCGAGGCCCGCATACCACATCAGGTTCTTCACGCCGTAGCAGCCGGCCTTCACGCCGCCCGTGTTGCGGCGGCGGATCGCGGGACGCCCCGGACGCGGCTGGACGTCCTCGCAGTGCCGCACGAGCGGCACGATGATCGCGCGCCGCTCATCGTCGGTGAGCGCCTCGTAGATCCAGTCGTACGCGCAGAGCGAGTTGACGCGCGTGGTGGAGTACCAGTTCACCGCGCGGCGGTTCGCGTAAGCCTCCGCGTAGCCCTTCACGTTCGCGAGCAGCATGGCCTTCGCCTTCGCGAGGTATTTCGCGTCGCCCGTGAACCGCCACGCGAGCGCGCATTCCGCGCTCTGGGTGCCCCACTCGTTGATGCTCGGGATGCCCGTGTGGACGGGATCCACGGTAAGCCCGGGACGGTCCTTCGGCGCGCCCGTGCCTGTGCACACCGGGTTGTCTGGATAGCCGTCGCACCGCTTCAGGAGCGCGTCGCGCGCCGCCCGCGCCGGACCCTCCGCCCGCGCCTTGACGGCCGGCCACGTCTCTCTGTTGAAGAACATGCGCGGATGGTCGCGGCGTATCCGCCCCAGCCACTCCGGCCTCTCCCCCGCCGCAATGCCCGTCAGCAAGCACGCCGCCGCAACACACACTGCCTTCTTCAGCGTCCTGCTCATCTCTACCGCTGCCTAAACGTCTTCGCTCAGCGGATGATGAGCAACGTGCCGTCCGGCGGGGCCTCGAACTCGACGAGGTGGAACGCGAAGCAGGAGAAGTCGCTGCCGCCGTTGGTGGGCTTGAGCTGCAGCGTGTTCATGCCGTCCACCAGCTTGTCGGACGGCAGATTGTAGACGTTCACGCCGCCGGGCGGTATGCCGCTGTAGATCGACTCCCCGTTGAGGATGAAGTCCATGTGCCGCTTGCCGGCCCTCACGATGCGATGCCGGTAGCGGAACGTGTAGCCCCGGTCGAGCAGCCTCTTCTCCACGGGGAAGTTGATCGTGATGGAGAGCGACGACGTGATGCCGCGCCACAGCTTGTGCCACGTGCTGCCCGCATACCAGGTGCCGACGGAGTCGTACTGGGCGTGTTCGGCCGGGAACACGTCGTTCGAGGAACTGCTCCTTCCCGCCACCCACGAGCCGCCCAGCGAAAAGGCGTCCAGCACGAGCGGCGACGCGCCCGCGTCCGTACGCTCAAGCGTGATCGTGTTCGCGCCGGGACGGAAGAACGTGGACGCCACCGGCACGAGGTTGGTGTGCCCCGGCATCACGGCCACGCTCTTCACGAGGCTGCCGTTCACCTTCACGCGCAGGGCGCCGGACGCGCTCGCGGGCGTGGGTATCAGCGTGAGCACCTGCGGCACCATGATGGCGAAGTCGTTCGTGTACGTCAGCGAGAGCGACCCGCCCGCCGCGAGCGACGGACTCAGTTCCTCCCAGTTGCCCGTGCCGGCCGCGCTGGTCTCGCCGCGGAACTCCGTGGACGCGCCGTTCGCCAGGCCCACCTGAAGCTCCACGGGCGCAGTGCCGCCGAACGCCTGGCGTACGTCGGCGTCCGTGAGCGTCCGCGTCCAGAACGCCAGCTGCTGGATGGATCCGGCCCAGCACTTGTAGGCGTTGTGGGAAGCCTTCCTCGCGCCGTTGGTCATGGTGTAGATCACCGTGCTTGTCGATGTCACGTCTTGTTCGCTGCCGAGTTGGATCTGCCAGTTCGACTGCGCCGCCAGCTGGGAGAGGGTCGAGGAGTTGTACGAGAACGTCTTTTCGGCCGACCGCAGCTGGTTGTCGTTCTCCTGCATGTACCAAATCTTCACCTTCCAGCCGTCCACCGCCACCGCCAGGTCGGTCCACGCGTTCGTCTCGGTGGTCGACTTCCATCTGCCATCGGTCTTGTTGAGGTATTGCTGTCCCGCCATGATCGTGAAGTAACGGTTCGTCATGGGCGAGCCGTTGAAACCGATGGCAATTCCCCTTCCGCCGTTGCTCCACTCGTAGCCGATGCGAAGCATCCAGTCTTGGAAATCGTTCGCGACCTTCGGGACCGCATCGCGCCGGAACCTCACGACCACCGAGTAGTTGGAGCAGTTTCCGGTGACGTCCTTGAATACGTTGTCGATGTACACCTTCGAGACGCGTCCGCGCGCCTCCACGGTCACGTTCGTCACGTTGCCCACGATATTCGTGGTGTAGGTGTGGGTGATCTCCGGCGAGAAGTTGAGGCAGGAGCCCGTGAAGGTCTTCCCGCTGTACGGACAGTGCACCACCTCGTTCGTCATCCGATGGAAATTGGCGATGGTGGGCCGCGCCGTATTGCTGGCGTTGGCGTCCACGATGTTGCGCAGCTCGCCGGTGTTGAAGTAGCCGTCGCCGTTCGCGTCCTTCCCGCCGTTGAAGTAGAACACGGCGTCGTCGAACACGTGCGCGCCGGCGGGCACAGCGGCCATCGCCAGCGCAAAAAGCGCAATCTTGATCTTCTTCATGTACATCGCATCCTTTCCGAGGGGACACCCCCTCACGGTCCAAAGGTGGCGCATAGACTACCATATCCGCCCCCTCCCGTCAACCGCCGCAACGGCAACGGGCGCATCTGCGTTTCTCACCCATGCGTTTTGAGATTGGAAACAACCAGAAC
>CAMPAF010000315.1 GCA_946631535.1 uncultured Verrucomicrobiota bacterium | reverse complement strand
CCTTCTCGACCTGCGCGCGCCGTTCGGCCGAGCGGTTCACGCCGACGATCTCGAATCCGTCCGGCATGGACTGCATGAGGCGGATCCTCCTCCGCCCCATCGACCCCAAACCTATCACCACGACTTTCATACCAGCTATCTTCCCTTACCTATAAGTTCTTTTGGAAACAACAGAAACAACTTGTAAAAACAACATCTTCTTTCTCGCCGCGCAACCGCGCGGCGATCTTGAAACCGGGCGCAGTTGCGCCCGGATAACAAAAGTTGTTTTTATCAGTTGTCATGGTTGTTTCCTTTTCAACGAAACTTATCCTCATTTGCCTTCCCGCGCGCAGCGTGAGCTGCGGGCTTGCCTATAAGTTCTTTTGGAAACAACCAGAACAACTTGTAAAAACAACATCTTCTTTCTCGCCGCGCAACCGCGCGGCGATCTTGAAACCGGGCGCAGTTGCGCCCGGATAACAAAAGTTGTTTTTATCAGTTGTCATGGTTGTTTCCTTTTCAACGAACATTATCCTCATTTACTTTCTTGTGCGCAGCGCTTGTCATTGACTTGGTTCTTGAAACGGAAGGAATAGAGGTCGGCGTCGAACAGGTCGAACTCAATGACGACGGGCTTGCCTGCGAAATCCGCCACCTTGCCGCCTTCCGCGAAGTCGACCACGCGGTCCACCTTGTCGCCGAAGAGTTCGATGCTCTTGAGCGAACGGCCGGATTCGTCGCGCAGCGTCACGAACATCCGTCCGCGCGCGGATGTGGAGAAGTTGACGAGCATCTCCGAACCTGCGAAGACAAGCGGCTTCGTGACCACCTTCTGTCCTGCGTACGTGCCGCGGCGCGAGATGAAGCCGTCTTGGCGCAGACGCCAGCGGATGAGGTTCTCGGCGAGGCCGCTCCAGTGCTGGTCGTAGGTGAAGATGGAAACTTCGTCGTCGCCGCCGAACGGCGCGGGCGTCTTGATGAGCTGGTACGCGGGATAGCCGTCGCCGTACACCCAGTTGCCGGGATTCTCGGGACCGGGGCGCATGAACGCCTCGTCCTCGCGGTAGAAGCGCTGGCCGTCGCGCGAGAAGATGAAGATGCAGTCCGTGACCGTGAGCCCGTAGCGCGGATGGCCGCCGTGGGAATAGTCCATGCGCCACTTGCGCTTCTCGGGCGAGGGCAGACGGTCGTAGTTCGGCGTCCATGCCTTGCGCTCCACGTAGCGCGAGGGGAAGCCCACGAAGATCGACGGCTCGCGGAAGTAGGGCTGGATCACGTTCGTGTAGAGCGCGTAGTCCTCCGCCCCTTCGCCGAAGTCGAGGAACTTCGGCTCCGACCACGACTTGAAGTCCTTCGACACGCTGTGCCGGACGTCGCGCACGTTGTTGTCGCCGTTGCGGTCGACCGCAATCTTGTGGAACCCGCGGAAGTAGAGGTGGTACTCGCCGCGCGTCTTGTCCCAGATGGCGACGTTGAGCGAGTCGAACGCGCCGGTGACCGCGAGCTGCCAGCCCTTCCGGAAGTGGATGCCGTCCGACGAAAGGAAGCACCAGAGTCCGCCGCCGTGCGAGCCTACGCCCTTGTAGCGCTCGTTCGGCGGACAGGACGGGTTATCGTCCTTGAGCACCATGAAGTTGTCCCACGGCTTGCCGAACGATTTTCCGTCCAGGATGCAGTTGTTGTCCTTCGATCCCCGGAACTCGACGAGGCCGAGGTTCGGCTTGACCCACGTGAGGCCGCCGTCGCGGCTCTCGGCGTAGCAGATGCGCACGCCGTCGGCGGAGAAGCGCGTCTTCACGTCCTTCCAGCCGCACCCGATGGCGACGCCGTTGTAGTACATCCGCAGGAACTCGCCGCGCTCGTCGCGGTCCGGCACGATGCAGTGGTAGTCGCTCCCGTCGCCCTCCCACGGTTTCTCGTGCGTCATCGCCACGCCCACGTACTCCGGCTGGTGCACGACGCGCGACGCGGTCGTCTTCTCCGCGTCCACCACATGGTCGTCCCACAGCACCTGGAGGCGGCTCCCGGCGTCGATCGGCTTTGCCGTGCCGGTCCTCGTGTAGACAGTATCGGCGAGGCACACCGTACCGGCGAAGACCAGAATGAACAACACAAGGCTGCTGACTTTTCTCATTTTTTCTCCGTGGTGTTCTTAGTCGACAATCGACCAGAGGAAATTATACCAGATTCCCAACGAAGAAATGTTCGTGAAAATAAAAACACAGAATCCCGCACGTCCATCACGGGCATCTTTTCCATTCAACGGCGGCGCAGTCCGCCAGATGGCGCGTCTGGGAATCGAACGAGAGGCCGATGAGCCAGACGGGGCGGCCGTCGGCAAGATACGGCTCGGCGTACTTCTTCTCGCGGATCTGCGCAAAGGCCCGGTCCACCGGCTCGTCCACCTTCAGCTCGAAGATGTAGATGCCCTTCTTGTGCTTCGCCACGATGTCGGCGCGGCCGTTCGACTGCCGGTCCTCCGAGACGACCTCGACCCCCTGCGACGCGAGAAGCGCGTAGAGTACGCGCTCGTAGGAGAACTCCTGGACATCGTCCTCCTTCGGCCCGTAAGGCAGATGCGCGTAAAGCGACCGGAGTCCGGCGAAAACCTTCGGCCAGTTGGCGCGGAGCAGCGACTTTCCGAGGTTGGCCGCCCAGGCCACGTCCTGCTCCGCCGCAACGCCAGTCACAAGTGTGGAGAGATCTCGCCTGATCTCCTCGTCTGGCACGCCGAGCGTATAGTCGTCGACGTCCGCATCGTATGCCTTGATCGTCAGGTAGCCGGATTGGTAAAGAAGCGCAATGGCGGTCAGGTTCCGAAGTTCGGCCACGTCGAACGCCGCGTTCGACACCTCTTCGACCCTCTCGTAGTTGAGTGCCAGCAAATCCTCGCGCTTCAGATAGTTCATCAGCATCGACGGACGACCGGTCGTGGCCCATGTCGCGGTGAATCCCGATTTCGACTTCGTGTCCAGCGTATAGGCCACGGAAATGGGATTGTAGACGGTCGTCTCGTCGTTCGGCGAAAAACGGAACCCGTTGTACCAGCGCTTCAGCTCCGCCCGATAGTCCTCGTAGGTCTTCCCCATGATCGCGGCGTGTGCGCGTAGATGCTCCTCGAAGTTGGCCGTCAGCTCATCCTCCGTGTAGCCGAACATCGTGGCGTACGCATCATCCTGCGACATGTCGCGGATGTTGCTCAGCGCCGAGAACACGGAGAGCTTCGTGAACTTCGAGACGCCCGTCATGAAGAGGAAGCGGATGTCGCCCGTGCGGTTCTTCATCTGCGAATAGACGTCGGAAAGCCGTTCGCGCACGGCCTCGGCCTTGGCGACGTCGTCAAGGCAGTGCCCGACCGGCGCGTCGTACTCGTCAACGAGGATCACCACGCCCTTGTGAACCTCGTTGCCGGAGGCGTCTTTCTGGACGGCAAGCGTCTCGATGGCCTTGCCGAAGTTCTCGTGCGCAGAAAGAGACTGGTCACAGGTATAGCCTGCCTCGTTCAAGCGTTCGCGGACATGGTTTTTGAGATTCTTCTCGAACTCTTCCACACTCGTGGTCGTGAGGTCGTTGAACTCGAAGTGGATGATTGGATACTTCTCCCATTTCCAGTTCGTCTTGTCAATGTAAAGTCCCTCGAACAGTTTGCGCCGTCCCGAAAAGAGCGCCTTCAGGGTCGAGACCATGAGCGACTTCCCGAAGCGCCGCGGACGCGAGATGAAGAAAAGGCTGGTGCCCACATCGCTCACCATGCGATGCAGGAACTCCGTCTTGTCGACGTAGATGCATCCCTTGCTCCGCAACTTGGGAAAGTCGTGCGTATCTGTGGCTATTGGTCTCATCGCCCATGTATTATACACTATAGGCAGACCCTC
>CAMPAF010000314.1 GCA_946631535.1 uncultured Verrucomicrobiota bacterium | reverse complement strand
GACATGCGGGGAATCGCGGACGACATCGATTCGATGCTCGCCCGATGCCCGGTCGCCTTCGCGGCGGCCGAGGACCTCGCGGCCGCGCGCACCGGACATGAGCGCGACGCGATCCTGCTGCGCATCGAGATCGCCCGCAGCCTGGAGTCGTATGTCCGGGCCCGCCATTCGCGCAAGCCCGAGGCGAAGGACCTGGAGCTGATGGCCTGGCAGGGGGCGATGGAGATGCGCGGCTTCCTGAACTACTTCGTCGCGGAGAAAGTGCGCGGCGCGGCTCGGGCGAAGCTGCCGCAGCCGGAGACGTTGAACGTGCGCGATTTCGGTGCCAAGGGCGATGGCGTGGCGGACGACGGCCCGGCGATCCGGCGCGCCCTCGCCGAGGCCAAGAAGAGTGTGCCCGCGCCGGTGACGGTGCGCATCCCCGCCGGCACGTACCTCGTGCGGCCTGACGCCGTTCCGCCACCGGAGAAGGTCGAGTTCCCCAACTACCGCGACTACGGCGCGGACGGGAAGCCGTTCCACCCGCTCGTCGCGCGGCCGTGGAAGGACTATGGCGCAGGCTGCCACATCGCCTGCCACGGATTCGCCAACCTCACCGTGCGCGGCGAGTCCGGCACGGAAGTACGCTTCGTCGATCCCACGCGCGGCGGCTTCGGGTTCTGGGGATGCACGGAGACCGTCGTGAGGGATCTCGCGATCTCCTACAGCGAAAACCCCTCGACGCAGGGGACGATCCTTTCGGTGGAGAAGGATCCGGTCTCCTTCGTGTTCAAGCGCGATCCGGGCTATCCAGATCCGGATGAAGCGCGGTTCACCGACGCCCATTCCAACCGGTTCACGGCGCACGAGGGCCCGAGCCAGCTGTTCGAGCGCAACGGGACGGGGCGCATGGGGACGGTCGAGCGTCTCTCCGCGGACACGTTCCGGTTCCGTCCGTTCGAGCACATGAAGACGAACCCGTACTGGCTCAACCGAAAGGCCGGCGAGCGCATCAGCGTGATCGCCCGCTACTCCGAGGGATCGAAGGGCTTCCCGGTCTACATGCAGCTCTGCTCGTTCTCCGGCGCGGAGAACGTGACGGTGTACGATTCGCCGGGGCAGTGCTTCATCATGAACACGAGCTATGCCATGCGCCTGCTGGGATGCACGGTCAGGGTGCGGCCGGGAAGCGACGACCTCGTCGGCTCCAACGCGGATGGCTGCATGGCGTCCGGCATGATCGGCCCCTACATCGCCGGCTGCAGCTTCGAGAGCATGGAGGACGACGGCATCAACATCGGCACGCCCATCGGCACGGTCAACCGCATCGCCGCCGACAGGCGTGCGATTACGCCGTGGCCGGGCGGCAGGGACGCGTTCCTGGTGGACGGCGTCACGGGACTGGTCAAGGGATTTCTCCGTACGGACGGCAAGGGACGTCTGGCGGTGCCGTTGCCGTCGGACGCGCGTGACGCGGTCGCCGCCGGGACGCCCAGCCGCGACATGAAGACATGGCTGCGGTCCAATTCCTGGCAGGGGAAGGCCGGCGAGCTGAAGCCCGACCGCATCATACCGATACCGGGATCGTCGGGCGCGATCGTCAAGGACTCCTCGTTCCGCAACCTGCGCGGAATGGGCATCCAGATGCATTGCGCCAACATGCTTGTGGAAAACGTGGACGTGACGCACGTGACCGGCCCGGGGATGAACATCAACCCGCTGTTCGGCTGGGGCATGGTGTTCGACGTGCACAACATCATCGTGCGGAACTGCAGGTTCAAGGACACGGCCAACGGTTTCGTAGTGAAGCCCGGATGCGTCCAGCCCGGCGTGACGCTGAAGCAGAAGATGATCCAGGGCATCCGGCTTTCCGGCAATACGTTCGAGCTGGCGAAAGGACGGCATGCCGCCGTGGTGGAGAACGCGCTGGACGTGGAACTCGAGGGCGTGAGTTTTTCGCTCTCGGTGAAGCAGAAGCCGGGCGGCGCGGCGCGATCCGTGAAATCGGCGTCCGCCGACCGCATCCTGATGAAAACCGGGTCGGAGGGCGATGCGGAGATCGTCTATTCCTACAACGCGCCGGACGTGCCCGTGCGCGAGGTGCGCGTGGCCGTGCGCCGGGCGGCGGACGGCGCGGTGCGCCGCAGGCTGTTCTGCACCATGGCCACGGGCTGGTTCCTGGAACGCACTGCGTTCCCCGAGATGGTGCTGCGCTGCGAAGACGCGAAGTGCCTGGTGCTGGGCGGCAACAAGGGCGGCGTGTTCCACAATCCCGGCAAATGGAAGGTTGGCGCATGGCAGGGCTGCGCGTCCCCCGGCAGCTGCTGCGCGCAGTTCGCCGCCGCCTGGAACGACGAGCGGGGGATTTACTTCGGCATGGAGGACGCGAAGGGGTACAGAAAGACGTTCGGATTCAACCGCACCGCCGACGGCATACGCTTCTCGCACTCCGAACTGACGTGGACGACTGGCTCGTACACGCAGGACTACTGGGTCGTGACGCGCACGGTCGCGAAGGGCGCGGAGCCGCTCAGGTGGTACGACTTCGCTGACATCTACAAGGCGTGGGACCGGCAGCAGGCGTGGAGCCGCACGCCGTTCCTCGCCCGCACGGACATCCCCGCGTGGATGAAGGACGCGCCCGCGTTCACGCGGTTCTCCCGCCAGTGGCTGGGCCGACCCGACGCGATCAGGAAGTTCGTGGACTGGTGGCGGCGCGACATCGGCGACAAGCCCGTGGTGGCGGCGCTCTGGGGCTGGGAGAAGGTCGGCACGTGGTGGGGACCGGACTACTTCCCGTGCCATCCCTCCGACGAGGTGTTCACCGCCACGATGAAGGACCTGCGCGGCAAGGACTTTCACCCGTTCGCGTGGCCGAGCGGTTACAACTGGTCCAAGGTGATCGGCGACAAGGGCGACGGGACGTACGAGTGGGACGGTCGCGAAAAGTTCATCAAGCCCGTGGAAAGCCACCTTGTGGTGAACGAGGACGGTTCCCTCTGCCACATCCCCGCGTTCTGGCTCCGGAACGGCGTGCTGACGACGATCTGCGGCGGCGATCCATGGACGCACGACTGGTGGAACAACCTCACGAAGGATCTCGCGCGGCGGCACTGCGACATCGTGCAGGTCGATCAGGTCGTGGGCGGAAAGATTCGCACGTGCTGGTCGCCCGCGCACGGCCATCCGGTCGGAGACGGCCTTTGGATGTGGCAGACGTTCCGCAAGCAGCTGGAGGAGATGCACGCGGCGATCAGGACAGTCGAGCCGAACGGCGTCATCGGCGTGGAGGAGCCGAACATGATGTACAACGATCTCGTGGGCATCCAGGACTACCGCGACCTGGAATCGCCCGCGGACGAATTCGCGAGCGTCTACTCCTATCTCTACCATGGTTACGTGCCGACGTTCCAATCCAACCCGTTCCGCGACGAGTTCTTCTCGCTCGCGCATGCGGCGGCCGACGGGCAGATGCCGTTCTACAAGCCGGAGTTCGCGGAACTCGAGCCTTCGCGTCCGGCCCTCCAGAACGGCGGTTTCGAGAATTTCGTGGACAGCGTGCGCGGACCGTGCGGATGGGACCGCCTGATTCCCGACCGTCTCATGAAAGGCGTCGATCCCAAACAGCCGCTCTGGAACTTCACGGGCCACAACAATATGGGCTGGTTCGGATACGCGGCCACGCTCGAATACGGCGACAAGCACGGCGGCGACGTGTCGCTTCTCTTCGACGTGCCGGCGAAAGGCGGGCGCGACAATGGTAATCCCATCCAGGTCACGCAAACGGTGGACGGCCTTGAACCTGGCCGCTACACGCTCTCCGCCTGGGTAAAGACGCTCAACGACGCCTCCTCGGGGAGGGACGCGCTGCCGCGCGTCCGC
>CAMPAF010000313.1 GCA_946631535.1 uncultured Verrucomicrobiota bacterium | reverse complement strand
GCACGGTGACGCTGCCGTCGCCGACGGCCACGGGCACGTGGGTGATCGGCCAGGGCGCGGAGGTGGTGGACAACGGCACGGGCGACCTCGCCGACCGCTGGACGGTGACGAACCTCGGTGCGAACAGGCATGTGTGCTTCGGGATTGCGGGCGGCGCGTTCTTCTGCCGGGTGTTCGGTGCCGGCACGGCCGTGATCTTCCGGTGATTTGTGGTATACTTCCCGCATGCAGATCAGAATCTATGCTTTGTTCGCGGTACTGCTGCTTGGCGGCTGTACCGTCAGCACCAGCAGCCCGACGCCGTCCGCGTCGGCCAAGCCCGCCGTGGATGCCACAACCGCGGCAACGCCAGAGGCGAAGAAGAAGTCGCAGGATCCACGCAAGGTCACGGTGCAGCAGGTTCGCGACCGTCTTGCGACGATGCCTAAGACGCATCCGCGCCTCTTCATCAACAGCTCTTCCGCCCTGTCGCGATTCCGCGACGACGCCGGACTGTGCGACGAGCAGCGCTTTCTCGTGGCGCGCATCCGCCAGGCGGCAGACGATGTGATGGGCTCGAAGGCGCCGCCGCGCCGCCAGACGGGACGCCGCCTGTCGACCGGCAACACGTTCACCTCGCGCGTCATCGCGCTTTCCTCGGCATGGCAGATGTTCGGCGAACGCCGCTACGCCGACCGCTGCCGTGAGGAGATGCTGTCCGCGTGCGCCTGGAGCGACTGGGTGCCCACGCACTACCTCGGCGTCGCCGAGATGCTGCTCGGCCTCGCGATCGGCTACGACTGGTGCTACGACGCGCTCGGTCCCGACGACCGGGCGACGATCCTGGCGGCGATGAAGGACAAGGGCTTCGACGAGATCGAGCGCCAGCAGAGCTGGTGGCGCAAGACGAACAACAACTGGGGGCAGGTCTGCTGGAACGGCGTCACCGCCGCCGCCATCGCCACGGCCGAAGATGACCCCGCGCGCGCCGAGGCGCTCATTCTCGAGGCCGTCCACGCTCTCCCACGCACGTTCGAGCCATACGCTCCCGTGGGTGCCTATCCCGAAGGGCCCGGCTACTGGGGCTACGGCACGGGGCGCATCGTCTACCTTCTCGCCATCTGGCGCTCCGCCCTCGGCACGGACTTCGGCCTTGCCGACGCGCCCGGCTTCCTGCAAACGGGCGAATACATCAACGCCCTCACCGGAACGTCCGGATTCTACTTCAACTATTCCGACTGCGGACGCTCTCGGCGCAACGCCGACACGCTCTGGTGGTTCGCCGCGCAGACTGGGCGCACGGACTGGCTAGCCCGCGAGCATGCCGCTCTCCGCGCCGCCACGGCGAAGTGGAAAGAGACGGGCAAGACCGAGGACGTCACAGGTCGCTTTCCCGCGCTCGTCCTTCTCTGGGGACGCTTCCCGCTCGTGGACGCGCCCAGCCGCTTGCCGCTCCGCTACCTTTCGCATGGCGAGAATCCGGTCGCCGCGCTCCGCAGCGGCTTTACGCCGGACGCGTCGTTCCTCGGCGTCAAGGGCGGCATGCCGAAATACAACCACGGGCACATGGACGTGGGATCGTTCGTGTTCGACGCGGACGGTGTGCGCTGGGCTGAGGACCTCGGTTCGCAGAACTACCACTCGATCGAGAAGCTCGGCACGTTCACGCTCTTCAACATGAAGCAGAATTCCTCGCGCTGGGACGTGTTCCGCCTCAGCAACGAGAGCCACAACCTCGTGGTCGTCGGCACCAACCGCCAGATGGTCGCCGGCTTCGCGAATGTCGTCCCGGCCGGACTCGCTACCGTGCAGCTGGACCTCTCGTCCATCTACGGCCCTTGCGTGAAATCCGCCAGGCGCACCTTCACGCTTGACCGCGCGACGCGCGCGGCCACGGTGCGGGACGACTTCTCCGGCGTTGCGCTCGGCACGCCGCTGCGCTGGCAGATGGTCACCTCGGGCACGGTGGAGTCGCGAGAGGGGAATCGTCTCGTGCTGGCGCAGAAGGGCAAACGCCTCTTCTTGCAGGTGGAAGAGCCTAAGCGGGTGGAGTGGGATGTGCTGGAGCTCGACAAGCCCGTCAATCCGTGGGATTGTTCCAACAAGGGTTTCCGCCGCATCTCGTTCGCCGTCCCTGCCGCAGCCGATGGCACCGCAACCATCTCCGTAACGCTCGCGCCATAGCGCCATAGGGCGATCTGATTCTTTTCTCCCCATGCGGACCATGGATTGTGTATAATGGTGCGCATGGAAAACAATGGCTCTGTTTCTCGGCGGACGGGCATATCCCGCCGTTCGTTTCTCGCACGGGCTGGCAGCGCGGCGGCGTTGCCGTGGCTGGTGCCGGCATCCGCGCTCGGGCGCGATGGCACCGTGGCCCCCTCCAACCGCATCGTCATGGGTGCAATCGGCCTCGGCAATCGCGGCACCGGCGACCTGCGCAGCTGGGTGCTGCCGGAGAAGGATGTCCAGTTCGTCGCCATCTGCGACGTGCGCAAGGAGCGCCGCGACGCGATCAAGGGCATCGTGGACAAGCACTACGGCAACACCGACTGCGCGCAGTACATCGACATGAAGGAGCTTCTCGCTCGGAAAGACATCGACGCCATCCTCACCGCCACGGGCGACCGCTGGCACGCCGGCGTCTCCATCACCGCCATGCGCGCTGGCAAGGACGTCTACACCGAGAAGCCAGCGTCGATGACCGTGCGCGAGGGACAGGCCGTGGTGGCGGCCGCCGCCAAGTACAAGCGGGTCTACCAGGCCGGCATGCAGCGTCTTAGCGAACCGAATTTCGTCGTGTGCAACGAGCTCGTGCGCCTTGGCCGCCTCGGCGAGGTCAAGACCGTCTACGCCCACCTCGCGCCTGGCGGCAACGTGAACCTGGCGCGGCAATGGCTGCCTGCCGAGCCCGAGCCGCCGCGCGAGGAGGTGGACTGGGACGCCTGGCTGGGGCCCTGCGCGTGGCGTCCGTACAACAAGGCCTACCTGCACGGCGCATGGCATCGCGACCACGACCTCTACACCGGCATCATCGGCGAATGGGGATCCCACACGTTCGCGCAGTGCCACGACGCGCTCGGCATGGAGGGGTCGTCGCCCGTGTTCTATCCGTGCCTGAACACGCCCATTCCGGACGGCTTGCGCATGCGCTTCGCGAACGGCGTGGAGATGGTGGCCGTGCAGCGCGGCTGGCGCGGCACATGCGGCGTCCGGTACGTGGGCACCGAGGGGTGGGTCTCGTGCGCGGACGGCTACACGATGCCCGAGGCGTCGCGTCCGTCCCTGCTTGCCGACTACCAGAAGATCCTCGCCGACTACTGCGTGCGGACTGGCTACACAGGCCAGAACCACCTGCGCCAGTTCCTCAACTCGGTGAAGACGCGCGCGAAGACAGTCGCCAATCCCGTGATGATGCATCGCTCGATGACGACCGTCCACTGCGCCAACATCGCCCAGTGGCTCGGGCGCGACATGACTTGGGACCCGGTGAAGGAGGAGTTCGTCAACGATTCCGAGGCCAACCGTATGCTCTCCCGCGCCCAGCGCGAAGGCTGGCAGATAATTTAGTGGTGAGTGGGGCGATGGGACAGCAAGTGTACAACAACAAGATGGCCTTAAAAACAAAAGGTGAAAAAATGAAGAAAGCGATTTTGATTTGTTGCCTGACCGCCTTCGGTGCGTTTGCCGCCGAGCTGAAGCAGCCCGCGTTCCGCATGAGCGAGCCGGAACTGCTCGCGGTACTGAAGGAGAACGGCCTAAACGACAAGGTCACGGCCTGCCAGGAACTGTGCCACAAGGGCACTGCCGCGTGCGTGCCCGCGCTCGCCGCGCTGCTCACGGACGCGACCGAACCGCCGCTCTTCCACGCCGCGCGCTACGGCCTGCAGAACATCCCCGGCCC
>CAMPAF010000312.1 GCA_946631535.1 uncultured Verrucomicrobiota bacterium | reverse complement strand
CTGCGCGGCGAGTCGCTGCCGGGCATGGACGAGATCCACACGCGCTGCGAGCCCGACCGCATCGAATGGGTCACCTACAACGTGGCGCGCCAGGCCATCCTGCACCGCGGCAACGGCGGTCTCGCCGAACTCTACGCCTGCGGTCCCGCGAACCACGTCCCCGCCACGCTCCGGCTCGTGATGTGGATGTGCGCGTTCCACGGCATCGACCACTACATCACCTGCATGGACGTGATGGACGAGAAGGGCCTCGTGGAGAAGCACGGCTACCTCTCCTGCACGGGACCGATCCATCCGTGGTACGAAAAGCACGCGCGCGTGCTCGCCGACGAGGCGCGCGTGGCCGCCGCATGGGCGCGCAAGAAGGTGTCCGAGCGCGAGGTGGCCGTGCGTTACCCCAACCGTACGGCGCAGCAGCTCGCGATCACGGGGCGCACGAAGGCCGTGCCCGGCCCCAACCTCCAGGGCCTCCTGCGCACGCTCGAACTGAACCAGTACACGTGCCGCCTCGTGGACGAGGACGAGTCCACCGACCTCCCGCTCGTCTTTACCTGCTGCGCCGACGGACGCTACGCCGAGGAGCGCACGGGCAAGGCGGATCTCACGGCGGCCGACGCACTCGCCCTCTGCCGCGACCGCATCCCCGCCACCTTCCGTGTCCTGGAGCAAGAAGGTAATCCTGCTCTGGAAGTCCTGGTGCGTACCTACGCGGACGGCTCCGCCGCCGTGCTCAACCTGCAACCGTTCTCCGACCGTACGCTCGTCGCTGAACGCAACGGCACGCGTACGACGTTCACCCTCCCCGCCCGCGGCGTTGTCTTGTTCAACACGGGAGGGTCGCGCTGCTGCGCGACCGTAGACTGCGGCCGCGCGGCAGCGCGGCCCTCCCGAATCCGCACCCTCGCGAACGTCGACTGGGACCTCACGCTCGACGCGCCGAACATCCGCCGCGTCAACTTCGATCCCTCGCGCAAAGGCGCGCTCACCGTCGCCGCGCCGCTGAAGGGCGTGCGCCTTCTCACGCGCGACTGCGCGATGAGCTACGCCGTGACCTCCTCCGGGCGCCCCATCGGCCTCAACGAGCAGCCGGCGAAGGGCGACACCGTGATCCGCCACATCGCCGAACCGTATGCGTTCGAGATGGACAGCGCGAAGGTGGCGTCCGTCGAGCCCTGCACCACCCTGCGTCCCTGCTACGATCCGCTCTATCGTCAGACGAAACCGTTTGACCTTGCGGCGGGAACGCACACCTTTGCCATCACCTCCGGCGAGGCAGACAGCAACTTCTTCCTTCCGGCGCTGTTCCTCACGGGCGACTTCGCCGTCTTCAACGGCGTCGTCATGCCGCGTCCGAAGGGGAAGGTGAAGCTCGGTCCGCTTGCGGCGAGCGGCCTGGCCGACTTCACGGGCACGGCCACGTGGTCGGCCGAGGTGACGGTGCCTCGTGCCACGAGTACGCGCTCAGGATGCGCCGCCAAGATGGCGGCGGTCCCAGTTAGTCGCCTGCGCCTCGCGACGGGCGGACGCCTCACGCAGGTCAAACTGGATGGTAAGGACTTGGGCGTGCGCGCGTGGGCGCCGTTCGAGTGGGACGTTCCCGCCGACCTCGCCGGAAAGAAGGCGAAGCTCGAGATTTCCATCAGCACGTCCGTGCAGCCGATGTTCGGCGATCCCGCCAACGGCACCTGGGACATGCGCTTCTGGAACGCCATCAGCGGCCCCGACGGCCCCTGCGGCCTCCTTGCCGCCGACTGGGTGGAGTATCGCTGAGGGTGGGCAACTGAGGAACGGCATCCAATGCGGTCGCAACAAGTTGCGACCCTCCCGCACTGACTAGAAGCGCCGCCATCATGGCGACGTTAAAAGCCTGACGGACGAGCAATCAGTCACCGTTCGACCGTGGTGCCTTCGGACTCATCCGCCAGGGAAGATTAAAAGGTTAAAGGGTTAAAAGGTTAAAGGGTTAGAGGGTTAGAGGGTTAGAGGGTTAAAGGGTTAAGGGAGAATCACTTAGGAAAGTTAGGGATAGTCGGCGGGGAGAGTGAGGACTTCGCAGCCGTCGTCGGTGATGACAACTGTGTGTTCCCAGTGGGCGGCCATGCAGTGGTCGGCGGTAATCACCGTCCAGCCATTCGCGCGGTCAACGTATGTCTTCGCACCATTCTTCGTGAGCGTGATCATCGGCTCTATGGCGATGGTCATGCCAGGCTTCAGCACGAGCTTCGTGCCAGGCTTGCCGTAATTGGGCACTTCGGGATCCTCGTGGACCGTGCGCCCCACGCCATGCCCGATCCAATCGCGCACGACGCCGAATCCTGCGTCCTCCGCCACCTTCTGGATGGCGTAACCGACATCGCCAAGATGCACGCCGGGACCCGCCGCGGCGATACCGGCCGCAAGGCACTTCTTCGTGGTCTCGACCAGCCGGATCACCTCGGGATCGGAGACGCCCACCATCACGGTACGGCTCGTGTCTCCGTTGTAGCCTTGCGTGAATACGCCCACATCGCACTTCACGAGGTCGCCAGGCATGATCATGCGGTTGCCGGGTATGCCGTGGATCACCTCGTCGTTCACGCTCACGCAAAGGAAGCCGGGAAATCCCTCGTAACCGAAGAAGCTCGCCTTCACCTTGTTGCGGACGCAGTAGTCGCGCACGATCGCGTCGATGTCCGACGTCCTCATTCCTGGCTCGACCGCCGCCGCGCACAGGTCGCGCACCTCGGCGCTCATCCTGCACGCCACGCGCATGCGGTCGATCTGCGCCTTGTTCTTGATGTCGACTTTCATCAGAGTACAGCAAGGACATTTGCGACGATGGCGGACAGATCGCCCACGCCGGGAACGGTCTTGAGCAGGTTGCGCTCGCGATAGTAGGCGATAAGCGGTTCCGTCTGCTGATGATACACCACCAGGCGGTCCTTCACCGTCTCCGGATTGTCGTCCTTGCGGATGGTCAGCTTCTCTCCGCACTTGTCGCAGATTCCCTCGACCTTGGGCGGCAGGTTCTTCACGTGGTAGCCTGCCTTGCACTTGGGGCACGTGCGGCGGCCGGCGATGCGGTCGAAGATGACCTCGTCCGCCACGTCCAGCAGCACCGCGCCGGTGACTGGCGCGCCCATCTCGGCGAGTATCTCGGCCTGCGCCACGTTGCGTGGAAACCCGTCGAGCAGCATCGTCACGTCGCCCGTCGTCTCGGCGACGACGTCCTTGATCATCGTGGCGATCAGCGCGTCCGGCACGAGCTTGCCTGCGTCCATGTAGCCCTTGGCCTCCTGTCCGGCGGCCGTGCCCTTGGCGACGGCGCCTCGCAACAGGTCGCCGCTCGACACGTGGCGAAGATTGTCATGTTCGGACGCGAGCCTGCCCGCGACCGTACCCTTCCCCGAACCCGGGGCACCCAGCAGTATTACTATGTTCATGATTGTTCCTCATCTGGTTCAGCATCCGCCACGGACAGCGAGACGAGCGTGGCACCCTCCGTGAGGCGCACGAGCCTGACGCCCATGCCGCTGCGGCTCACGACCGTGATGTCCACCACGCGCTGGCGCACCATGAGTCCGTCAGAGGTGATGGAGATGATAGACTCGTCGTCGCGCACCGCGTGCGCGGCCACCACGTGGCCGTTGCGGTCCGCTCCCTTGATGGCCGTCACGCCCATGCCGCCGCGGTGCTTGCGCTCGTAGGCGCTGAACTCGGTGCGCTTGCCGTAGCCGTTCTCTGTCGCGACGAGGAGAGTCTTCGCGTCGTCCACCACGTCGAGCGAGCAGACCGCGTCGCCCTCGCGCAGCTTGATGCCGCGCACGCCTGCGGCCGTACGGCCCATGCGGCGCACTTCGTCCGAGTTGAAGCGCGTGCCGATGCCGTTGCGCGTGATCATCACCACGTCCT
>CAMPAF010000311.1 GCA_946631535.1 uncultured Verrucomicrobiota bacterium | reverse complement strand
CAACCCGAAGACGACGATGAAGGCCGCGATCTTCGAGGAGAACTCGTACATCCACAACATGCGCCGCGCCATCGCCCACGCGCGCAACCTGGAGGCGGCGCGCGAGCAGGGGCAGTTCCTGCTCACGAGCTGCCCGGCGAACGCGCTGCAGGCATACGCGCAGAACGACAACGGCTGGGACCAGGGACAGATCTTCTACACGACGGACAAGACGTGGCTCCAGCCCTGCGGCTGGGCGCAGCAGATGGCGAGCGCGAACCACCGCGACATTCTCGTGGCCGGCAAGACAGACGACGCGGAGGTGACCGTGTCGGCGACCCGAGACCGGGAAGGTGCGTCCGTGGTGCTGCACTTATGCAACTCTTCCGATGCGGCGAAGCCCGTCACGCTCGACTTCGCCGGCGCGCCCGGCCTCAAGCTCGCGAAGGCGACGTCGCTCTCCGCGCCGAGCCTTGAGGACCGCAACCCGCCCGACGATCCAGACCGCATCTCGCCGAAGGACGTGACCGCGACATTCTCCGCGTCGCCTTCGCTTAAGCCGTTCTCCTACACCGTGCTGGAGTTCAAAACGGTTGCTCCATAAGTCCAGACGGCCGATTTTACATTTATTTTGTCTGGATGTACATGAAGAAGGCTTTCTGCTTTGCTAAACTTGTCTCGCATCCGAATAAAGGTTGAAGACATGAAGCTGAAACGATTTGCATTTTTCGTGGTCCTTCTGGCCGCGTTGGTTGTACGGGCCGTAGAGTTCCGTCCGGTGGCGGTGACGACCGCCACGGAGACGTACGGCGCGCGGTATGCCGCCGAGAAGATGATCGACGGCGACCTCGCCACGTACGCGTGCTTCCAGGATGACTCGCGCGACGGGAAGGACGCGAAGACTGACCCGCCGCTCGCGGCAGCGCCGGTGACGTGCTCGTTCGTGCTCGACCTCGGCGCGGCGCGCGAGGTGGCGGGTTTGAAGCTTGTCGCGCGCAACTGCTGGGCGCCGACGATGGCGTCGGACGTGAGCGTGTGGGCGTGCACCGACGGGAAGGGGACGCAGGGCCTCATGCCGCTCGCGGAGAACGTCGCGCTGCCGCCCGTCGTCAACTCCTACGCCGCCTACGTCACATGGCCGAAGGCGAAGGCCCGATATCTGAAGGTGCAGGTGAACGACGCGAATCGCAAGCCGATCCGGAACGGCTGGTTCACGAACGTGATGTGGGAATGGGCGCGGATGCACGGCGACCCGATCTCCGGCGACGGCAAGTGGTACAACTGCCAGATCGCGGAGGTGGCGGCGTTCGACGCGCTGCCGTCGGACGCCCCCGCGCCGAACGCGGACGGCGTGGCCTTCCCGCGCGAACGTCTGGAGCGCGACTGGATCTACCAGGACGCGGGGCTCAACGTCGCGAAGGTCTTCACCTCCGGGAAGGACGGCGAACTGGAGCGCAAGATGGTGGCGAAGGCACTCGCGGGCGTGCCGGAGGGCGACGTGCGCGAGAAGTTCCTTGCCGAGTTCGGCGCGCTCGTGGCCGCCGAGACCGTGGGCAGCGACCCGCGCTGGCGCGACCTCTACCTGCGCGCGTGTGCCGTGCGCCGCCAGGCGCGTCTCGCGAAGCTGCGCGCGAAGTCCGCACAGTTCGTCTACACGAAGAACCACGTGTTCGGCGGCGAGCAGGGGCTCGTGAGCGCGTATGACCAGTGGGACGACCAGGTGAAGACCGAATGCGGCAACTTCAAGGGCTGGTCCGGTAGCCGGGAGGACTCCCAGGACGGCATGCCGCTGACGGAGATCGGCTCGCAGCTCTGCCTCGGCACGGTCAACGCGGACGGCTCCGTCTCGCACGAGGTGCTGATCGACAAGCCGCAGGGACTCATCGCGAACGTCAACCTCTCGTGGGACGGCAAGACGCTCGTCTTCGCGATGCGCGACAACTACACGAACGACTGCGTGTCGCTCTACACGATGGACCTCGCGACGCGCAAGCCTGTGCGCATCACGTTTCCTGAGAAGGGCGCGGACGGAAAGGACCTCGCCGTCACGGACACGGAGCCCGTGTGGCTCCCGAACGGCGATATCGTGTTCACCTCCACGCGCTTCTCGCGCATCTGCGACTGCTGGTACCGCGCGGGCGGCGACATCTACCGCTGTCGCGCCGACGGTTCGTTCCTGCGCCGCCTCACGAACGACGAGCTGATGAGCAATCTCCCGCAGGTGACGATGGACGGTCGCGTCGTCTTCACGCGCTGGGAATACAACGACCGCACGGCCCTCTACCTCCACCCGCTCATCGTGATGAACCCGGACGGCACGGGCCAGACCGAATGGTACGGCAACAACTCGGACTTCCCGAGTTCCATCCTCCACGCGACGCCCGTCCCCGGCTCGCAGAAGCTGCTCGCGCTCATCGCGGGCCACCACGCGCCGTACAAGGGCAAGCTCGCGCTCATCGACCGACTCGTGGGTACGCAGGCCGGCGAGGGCATCGAGTTCGTGGCGGGCGCGGCGCCCGACCGCACGCCCGGCCGCCACCGGCAGGAGGTGAAGCCGCGCAAGTGGAACGACTTCCGCATCGACATCTTCGGACAGGACGGTCCGCAGTGGGCGTCGTGCTTCGCGTTCGACGAGACGGACTACCTCGTCTCGTTCCAGCCTGAGGGCTGCTGCATGATGTACGGTCCCTACTGGCCGCGCTTCGGCGCGTACTGGCAGAACGCGGACGGCGCGCGCGAACTGCTCGCCTACGACTGGAAGCAGTGCGTGGGAAGAATCGTGCCCGTGATGCCGCGCGAGAGGCCCGTCCAGCGCGTGGACCTCGACCATCCGGAGGAGAACGACGGCACGTTCTACGTGCAAGACGTCTACCTCGGGCCGGGCCTCCAGGGCGTTCCGCGCGGCACGGTGAAGAAGCTCCGCGTGATGGCGCTCGAGTACCGCACCGCGCGCCTCGGCTGGTGCGGGAACGGCGGCGAGTACGAGACGGGCCTCAACCAGACGCCCATCTCGCTCAACTCCGGCGCGTGGGACGTGAAGCATGTGCTTGGCGAGGTGGACGTGGAGGAGGACGGCAGCTGTCTCTTCAAGGTGCCCGCGCGACAGGCCGTGTTCTTCCACCTGCTCGACGGCGAGGGGAAGTGCGTGCAGTCGATGCGCAGCTGGGCCACGCTCCAGCCGGGCGAGTACTTCGGCTGCATCGGCTGCCACGAGCCGAAGCGCGGCGCGCTGCCGCCCGACGCGCGCAACGTGACGGCGGCGATGAAGAAGCCCGCGCAGACGCTCAAGCCGTTCGCGAACGGCACGAAGGAGCATCCGCTCGTCAAGCGCCTGCGTACCGAGAAGTGGTATGCGAGCGTCGACAACTTCCTTGGCGTGAACGCGGCGCGCTCCACGGAACCCGACGCGCCCGTGGACGGCTTCAGCTTCCGCCATGAGATACAGCCGATCCTCGACCGCAACTGCACGCGCTGCCACGACGCGAAGCACCCCAAGCTCAACCTCACGGGCGAGCCGTTCCCCGACGACAAGGTGTGGCGCATCTCGAAGAACTACTACAACCCGAAGCGCGCCTGGACGCAGAGCTACGTGAACCTCACGGCGCACGGCAACCCCGATGCCTGCCCGTGGATGAAGTGGCTCAAGCCGCGCAGCCGCACGATGATGCTCCCGCCGTACCACATCGGCTCGTGCAAGAGCGAGATCTTCAAGAAGTTCGACGGCGCGCACCACGGCGTGAAGCTGACGGACAACGAGAAGCGCGTGTTCGCGTGCTGGATCGACATGCTCTGCCCGTTCAGCGGGTCCTTCGCCGAGGCGAACATCTGGACGGACGAGGAGAAGGCGATCTTCCTCCACTTCCAGGGCAAGCGCGTGAAGTACGCCGAGCGCGAGCGCGCCGACTTCCTCAAG
>CAMPAF010000310.1 GCA_946631535.1 uncultured Verrucomicrobiota bacterium | reverse complement strand
CGTCACCGCGCCGCCGTAGCGCAGCGTGCCCGCGCCCGTCTTCGTCAGGTCGAAGAAGCTTGTGCCGTCCGTCTTTCCGGCGACGTTCGCCACGTAGCTCGCCTCCGCGCCCTCCGGCACCTCGATGTGCACCGTGTTCGCGAGCGCCTTCTCCGTCTCCTCCGGCACCGCCACGGACGAGTTGAACCACTTGCGCTTCAGGTACGCGAGGATCTGGGCCTCCTCGTCCGCCGTCAGCTTGCGCGTGAACGCCAGCATCTCGCCGATGTGGCCCACGTACATGCGGTCGGAGCTGCCGACGGTCGGCGTCGTGCTCGTCACCTGCGCCGCGCCGCCCGTGGTCGTGCGCCCGCCCACGCACACGAACTCGACGTTTACGTTCTTGTTCATGCAGGTGGCATTATGCGCGTTCGCCACGCTCTGCGGGGTTGTGCTGTCGTTGAGGTAGACCGTCGAACTCTTGTTCGTCGGCGTTAGGTAGGAACTCACCAGATACGGCGTCCCCACATTCAGGCCGGACACCAGCATGCTTGCGGAATAGTTGGGGAATGTATACAGGGTACTGACCGTCGTGTTGCCATGCTGGTAGCTGAGGACGCCCGGCTGCGTGTTGTCGTCGCCCGTCATCGACCGGTTCCCGAACGAGAACGGCCCGCCCCACTTGCCCATGCCGCCCTGGCTGCCCGTCCCCTGCGACCAGTACGTCCATTCCGACACGTAGAACACCTTCAGGTATTCCGTCTTGTTCGTGTAGGTGGGCAGGCAGAGCGCCTGGACGCCGTTGAAGTGCAGCGCGCCCTTCCCGTTGATGCCGTTCGCGACGTAGGTCGGCAAATCGGGGATGCGCCGCCCGCTCGTCGTCCACGTGAACTTCGCGAAGCTGCCGCCCACCGTGCCGAGGTTCGGCACGCTCGAGACCGTCGCGCCGTCGTTCGCCGAGATGCGCGAGGCGTCGAGCCACACGTCCGCCGACGCGCAGAGCGCGCTCGCCAGATCCACCGTGTTCGCCATCTGGACCTTGTCGCCCAGCACGAGCTTCGCGTTCGGGTTGACGCTCACCTTCGCCAGCGGGTCGAAATGGACGCCCGCCGCGAGCTCCACCGTTCCGTCCCGGATGTCGATCGTCCCCTTCGCGCCACACGGCTGGAGGAGCTTCAACGTTCCGCCGCCCGTCTTCACGAAGCTGCCGAGGTTCGGATTGGCCGAACTTTGCTGGATTCCGGGATGCAAGGCGGCGTCGATCTCCAGCGTCGCGCCTTCCTGGACGTCGAAGGTCGTCGACTGCGGATCGTTTCCGTGGTGCAGATGGCTCGCGCGCGCGATGATGCGCGAGGGCTTGCCGTTCAGCGACGGCAACACCGTAATCGGCCCGTTCAGTCCCCAGCCCTTCCACCGGCCGCCGCCCTCGACGCCGTAGGTGCCCATGAACTGCCCGTAGTAGCCCTGCAGCGTACCGCCGCGCAGGACGATGGAGCACACCGGCAGATGGTGGCCGGCGTTGTAGAGTTCCATGACGCCCTCCTCATGCACCTCGATCACCAGGTTGTGGTTGCTCGCATGCCCCGCGAACATGTCTCCCGAACAGCACTTGAGCTTGCCCTCGTGGATGATCCATCGGGATGGGCTGTATTTGCTGATATTGGCCTTCAGCGGATCGTACGACTGCCACGTGCCCGCGCCCGTCTTCGTGACGACGGCGCTCGCGCAGGCAAATGAGTTTGTCATGAACTTCCACGCTATGCCCGCCGGCACGTCGATCGTGCCGCTCCCCTGGTAGGTGATCGGACGGCTGGTGCGCGTCTGCGTGATGTTGGCCGTGTAGCGGATGCCGCCGCCGTTCACGACCGTCTCGCCCCACCCGAAGCAGCTCTCCGCCGCAATGGACACCAGCCCCTCCTTCACCGTCAGGTTGCGGTAGGAAGCGGAAATGCCCGTCGGGAGCGTGAGCGTGCCCGTGCCCGTCTTCACGATGTCCGTGTACTTGCCCGCACCGCTCCCGTCATCCACCATCGACGTGATGATCGTGTCAGACGCAAGGTTCAACGTGACCGTGCCGCCCGCGAGGTGAAGCGTGTTGCCCATGATCGGGGAGGCGTTGCCCGCCGTGTTGTTGGCAATGGTCAACCCTTCGGGGACGGAGGCGGGCTGCGCGAACACGCCGCCGCCCGTGACGGTAAGGGTATGCGTGCCGTCCGTCGCAAGCGGCGGACAGACGAACGTGACGCCGGTCGGCACGTGGATCGTCACGTCGCCCGCGATGGTGAGCGTGGATTTCCCGAGTGCCTCGGGATGGGACACCGTGATCGTGCCCTCCTCGAAGACCGTGCCGCCCGTCCAGCCGTTGCGGCGCAGGAGAACCAGCTCGCCGCCGCCGCGCTTCGTGAGGACGCACGGCTCGTCCGCGCCCCACGCGGAGATCGCGCCGTTCGTGAGGACGCCGTCCACGATCAGCTTGCCGCCCGCCTCGATGTTGAACACGCAGTCGGGGTTGCAGTGGTTCAGGTGCGAATAGCGCGGCCAGGTCATGTAGCTCGGCGTTTCGCTCGCGTGGACAATCACGCCGCCCTTGAACGCGCAGGCACCTTCCCGCGTGGTGGTGTTCGCATAAAGCGTCGGCCCCCAGACAAACCGGGCGCCGGTCATCTCAATCGGCCCCATCGGGTTGTGCGTGATGGCGGTTCCGCCCTGCTCCTGATAGTAGGTCGTCCCCTCGCGCAACTCGAGCGTGAGGTTCGTCGTCGTGCTGCTGTGGTTGCCGTAGAAGCTGCCGCTATTGCGGATTCGCAGCTCGCCCTCCTTGACGACCCAGCGCGTCGGCGTGGGGACTTTCCCGATTGCCGAAGTTGAATCGCTGAAGTACAGCGTGCCCGGCCCGTCCTTCACGAGCGTATGGCCGATGGTGGAAAGCAGCTTCGCCGTCACGGAGAACCTCTTGCCCTCGGCCACGCTCACGATGCCCGTGCCGTTGAGCTGATAGTTCTTGGCCGCGGTAACGGACGCGTCGAACGCGACGCCGCCCTCGGCGGTCATCACCACCTGCGTGACGCTCGCGCCGAGGTCGGCCTCTGCGGTGATGTTGGTCACGAGGCCGGAGAGCGTGAGGATGTCGTTCTCCACCGTGGCCGAGCCTTCGCCGTCCGCGAACGACGGGAGGGTCGCACATGCCGCGACCGCCGCCATGCCAAAAACAGCCCATCTTTCAATCTGCTTCATTCCGCTTCTCCTGTTCGTAAAAATAGCAAGTGCTGTTATCATACC
Organism: uncultured Verrucomicrobiota bacterium; assembly: GCA_946631535.1. The sequence continues at coordinate 645 of CAMPAF010000310.1, read as the reverse complement.
ATATTCGGTCCTTGAGCGGAAGGAGAAAGCAATTGCATAGGCAGTGGGCGGTCCCGGTAGCAGGCGCTAGGCCCGAGAAGCGGCCATGTGCCTGCATGGTCAACGTCCAACGCACTCGATGCGGGCGATGTACTCGTCCTGCTCCTTGCGCGGAATGTCGTTCCAGCGGATGTTCCAGCCAGCCACGCGCACCTGCAGGTTCTCGTACTTCTCAGGATGCTTCTGCGCGTCGCGCAGCGTCTCCGGCGAGACGACGTTGATGTTCATCGCCACGCCCCCGCCGGCGAAGAAGCGCTCCACCAGCATGCGGAACACCCTAAGCCCCTTCTCCCCGGAAACTGTGGAGGGATGGATCATCACGTCGTAGATGCTGCCGCACGGGAAGTTCTCTGGCGCGATCACTCCGTAGCTCTTGATCGAGCCGGTGATGCCCTCGGTCTCCGCGCCGACGTTCGGCGCCATGTTCTTGGAGAAGAATTCGCCCTTCCGGCGGCCGTCTGGCGTCGCGCCGGAGGAGAGCCCCTGATGTATGAAGCTGCGCGACTGGAGTCCGTAGCACACGAACTTGCCGCCGCGCCCGTTGGGCTTTCCAACGAACCGCGACGTGAAGCCCTCGATGACCTCCTTCGCGAGCGCGTCCGCCTC
>CAMPAF010000309.1 GCA_946631535.1 uncultured Verrucomicrobiota bacterium | reverse complement strand
TGCTTCTGCGCGAGCTGCACGCACGCGTCGGAGATGCGCTTGTCCTCCTCGCACGTCCACGGCAGGAAGAGACGCGTGAACCGAAGCCCCATCGCGCGCATCTGGCGGAAGTCTCGGTTGAAGGACATCGGCGAACGCGCCACGGTGGGACGCGTCTGCCCCCAATACGTCTGCGCGCCCATCCAGAACCCCGGACGCCCATCGAGCGCAAAACGCGAACCGGCCTGCGTGAGCTTCGGGCCGGCGGCGACCACGGACGGACTCCACACCACGAACGCGCCCGGCTCGCGGTCGAGCACGCGCCCCTTCTCGTCCAGCAGCTCCGCCGTGAAGGACACGTAGTCCGGCGCGTCCGGTCCGACCGGCCACTCCGCCTCGACGGACGTGTTCTCGCCCGCGGACGCCGTGACGGCGCAGGTACGCGTGCCGAGCGTGCGCCCCTTCTCGTCCGACAGCGTGAACCGCACCGTCGCGCGGCGCGCCTTCGCCCCGAAGTTCCCCACGCGCGCCCGGAGGCGCGCCGTCTCGCCCACGCGGTAGCAGGCGTAGGACGTGGTGGTCTCGTTGAGCGCGAAGCGGTCGAGCAGCTTCCGCGCAACGGCCCGCGCGAACGCGGCGGCCGACGCGTCGCCGGCGGGAAAGAGATCGACGTCGTCCACGCCGAAGATCGCCCAGGCCGATCCGGTGAACGTTCCCGAGTGGTGGTAGACGAACGCGGCGGCGGGTCCGCGGTCCGAACCGTCCGTGGCGTACGCCTCGAGGATCGGATGCCACGCGCAGCGGTTGGCGTCGTAGCCATGCCCGTTCACGCCCAGCTGCGCGATGGCGGCGAGGCCCGCGCACGGACCCATGCGCGAAAACGCCGGCAGGTCCGTGCCCGCCAGCGCAGGTGCGGGCGCGAGACGCGCCACCTGCCGCAGTTCGAACGAGGGATCGAACGCGTTGACCTGCGTGGGAAGCGGATGGATCGCGTCGCGGATGCGCGCCGTGCGCGTGTTGATCTGCGGCGGCTTCCACGCACGCAGGGCGGCGGAGGGATCCACGCCCGCCTTGAGGTCGGCGAACGACACGCCCATGCGCAGACCGTCGGCGGCCTCGCCCGGACCCGGACCGAACGAAACGGACGTCACGGCGTCGAAGTTCAGCCGGTCGCCCGGGCCGCCGCGCCCGACGGCCGGCGAATCGTGCCAGTTCGCGAAGTCGGAGGGACAGAAACGGTATTCGGTCCAGTCGGACGTCACGGGCACGTGCACCTGCCAGCGCGAACCGTCCTGCTCGTCAAGCTCTAGCGTCAGGCGCTTGGCGCCCGTTGCCGCGCGCGCGCGGAACGACAGCAGGCTCTTGCCGGCGAGCGCGCCCTTCGGCAACCGCATGGCCGCCGTCGCCCACAGGTGGAACCCTTCGCTGCGGACCTCGACGGACGGCAAGCCGTCCGGTCCGGAAACGTCGACGACCGTGGCCTTTTTCCCGGGCGGCGTGCTCGGACGCCAGCCGGATGCGGGAGCGAGGGCGATCGGCGTGTCGGCCGCCGGATACGGCAACTTCGCGTGGGTGATCCAGCGTCCATTTCCCGGGAGTGTCGCGCTTGTCGCGACCGTATCTTTTGGATAGACGGGCTTGTCGAAGGCATAGCCGCCACAGGTAAAGAGCGAACCGCCGCCGCTCAGGTAGCCGACAAGCGCGTCCGCCGCATCGGCCGGCCAGGCCGAGCCGGTGGGGACGACGAGCAGGTCCATGGTTTCGCGCACAAGGCAACCACTCCGCACGAGGTCGTCGCCCGTCACGCGGAAGACGTGCCCGAGCGGCGCGAGCGCGTCGAGGAACACGCCGGGCGCGCTCATGCAGCCGAAGTCGTTCGTGCCGGCGGGGAACCCGAGGTCGAGCACGCCGATGCGCGGCGTGCCGGGCGGGAGGGCGTCGAGCCCCTTCGCCGCGCGCCACGCGGCGGCGGCGCGCAGGTCATCGGCGGCGCGCTTCGCCTCGGCGAGGTCGGCAGCGGACGGCGCGTAGGCGGTCGCGGTCGTCCCCAGCTCCACCTGCGGCTCGGCGAACCAGGCCGTCCCGGAGCCGCAGAGGCAGAAGACGAAATTCGCCTCGGAGGTGCCCCTCGGCAACGCGGGGATGGTCTTCACGATGCGGGTCCAGTCCTTGTTTCCTACGACCTTGCTGTCGGAATCGTTCGCCGCGAGGCGCTTGCCGCTCGCGAAGCAGTTCAGCGAGATGTAGGCCATGGAGTCGGCTGACAAGCCCTCCGTCTTCGCCCAGACGCTGATCGTGTACGGCGTGTTCGGGCGCAGGTCGTGCACGGGATGCGTGACGAGATGCCATACGCGCCGCTCGGCCGGGGCGGCCGTGACACGCACTGCCGGCGCGTCGCCGTGGCGCACGACGGGATCGACCTCTAACCGCACGGCCGAGGGGCTCTGGCACGTCCACCCTGCAGGCAGCCGCCCAAGCGGCGAGCTGGTCTGGAACAGCGTGCCAGACAGCAAATTCTGCGCCCATGCCGCAGACGGCACCACAGCCATCGCCACGGCCAACATTCCGGCAGTTAGAAACGAACGACGTTTCATCAACACTCCTTTCGCCATTTCCCTTTCACCCTCAAAACGAGTGCGTGCCAGGCGGCAGGGTCCGATTCTGGTCTTGCCAGACGAATTCACCCGTCGTGCCCGGCGGCACGGTGATCGTGACCGACAGGCCTTCGCCCTTCTTCTCCCAACGCGCGCGGATGTCGCCGAAGTACGTGGGGACAGACCCTTCGGCGAACGTCAGCCCCTCCGTCTGCGGACGGAACGAGAACCGCTGGAATCCGGGAGTGAGCGGCACGATGCCGAGAACGTAGGACGAGTAGATGCCGGCAATGGCAGTATCGGGATGCGACTCGTCGCCCCAGCCCCTGTGATGGAGGTGCATGCACTCCGTCACCGTGAGCGAACCCTTCCAGGACGGATCGAGCAGCTTGTACCAGTTGTGGTCCTCCAATGCCTTCAGCGCGCCGGCAGCATCGCCGTACTCGTACTTGCCGCGCGCAGCAAGCGCCTGGAACTTGCCATGGCCATCACGCTTAAGCTGCGGCATGATCCTGTCCGCCTCCTGCCGCGTGGCGAAGCGAACGGCAAGCGCGAGCGCGTTCGCGGTAAAGTTGAACGAGCCGTCCTCGATCGAAGTGCAGAAGAATCCGCCGTCGTCTTTCCAGAACGTCTTTCGAACCACGTCCGCGAACCGCTTCGCGTCAGCACGCCACACCGCCGCCTCGTGGTCGTGCCGAAGCGCCGCCGCGATGGATGCCGCGTCCTCGAGCGTCTTCCACAGGAGGATGTTCATGTACGTACGGTGATGGAGCGAAGTGCCGCCGAACTGGAGTCCTGCAGCGTGCTTGCAAGTCTCCTTGCGCTGCTCGAAGATGCCGTCGCCGCGCCGGTGCGCGTTGAGGTAGCGCATGAGCGCCGCTACGTCCGGCCACACGTCGCGCAGCGTCTCGCGGTCGGCGGTGTAGAGGTAGTAGTCCCAAGTCACCGGCACGAACCACGCCGCGAACTCGTCAGACCCGAACGGACCGTAGTCGCCCGTAGACGGACGCACGGAACGCTCCGCGTATGGCGAGGCGTGGACGTAGCCCTCCGGCGTGCGGTTGAACGCGAGCATCTTCACGCTTCCCTTCATGTATGGCGATTCGCCGCCGAAGGCGTAGAACATGTTGCGCTCCGCCCACCACAGGTCGCCGCTCCAGATCAGGCGGTCGCGCTTCGCCCCGTCGGCGATGTACGGAAGCGTGCGCGCGTAGTCCCACCCCGCGAGATCCATCAGGCTCTGCCCTCCAAGCGTCATGTTCCATACCACGGGCCACGACTCCTTCGGCACGGAAAGCCCGATGCGGTCGCCCTTCTTCACCGGCACCTCCA
>CAMPAF010000308.1 GCA_946631535.1 uncultured Verrucomicrobiota bacterium | reverse complement strand
ACGTGCAACAAGCGCGCGGCGTTCGCGTGGCAGGAGCTGAACGACGTGCGGCGCGAGTACGGCCTACCGCCCGTGCCGCTTACGGGCTTTGTGCCGAACGTCGCGGAGCCCCGCCGTCAGAAATACTGGTCGGAGTAGGACGCGGTGGATTTGTCGGGATGGCGGGAAGTATGGTAAAATATAAGCCTATTCCGAAAGGAGAATAGGCGAACATGGACTTGAACGGCAAGAGCGGTGCACCAAATAACGCTGACTGCGAGATGTTGAACAGGCGCTACGGAGCGCCTGAGCGCATCGTTTTCCGTCCGTCGAGGCACGATGTGCCTATTGTGGTGCTGGCTAACCAGTACGGGACGGCTGAGGTGGCGCTCTTCGGGGCGCAGACCGTCTCCTACCGTCCCACTGGCAATCCGCCCGTGCTGTTCATGCCGCGCCCGTACGACGAACATCCGGCGGGAGTAGAGATACACGGCGGCATTCCGGTGTGCTGGCCGTGGTTCGCCGCGCAGGGCGAGCCGGGCTCGAAGAAGCACGGCCTCGCGCGCTATTCGACATGGCAGGTCATCGGCACGGAGTATTCGGAGGACATCTCGGAGATCACGCTGGGGCTCGCGTCCTCGGCGGCGACGCGCGAGGCGTGGCCTTACGACTTCAGCTTGGAGCTGAAGGTGTCCGTCTCGATGAAGCTCACGCTCACGCTCAAGGCGACAAACACGGGCGACAAGCCGTTCTTCGTCACGGAAGGTTTCCATCCATACTTCCGTGTGAAGGACCGCGACCAGACGGAGGTGCTGGGCGTGGACGGTTGCGAGTTCACGGAGACGAACGCGCCGGAGAAGGGCGTGCGCACCTGGACGGGAGCCTACGCCGTGAGGACGGGCGGCAGCAAGCTTTTTGACGTGACGAAGCGCGAAGCCGTGCTCATGGACAACGGCCTGCGGCGGGCGATCGCACTCGTCTCTCGCGGCAACAAGCGGTTGGTGGTGTGGAATCCCGGCGAGGAGAGCGCGGGGCGAGTGGACGAGTTCGGCGTAGACGGTTGGCGGCAGTTCGTCTGCGTCGAGCCAGCCACGACGGGGCGCGATGTCGGCTACGAGCTGAAGCCTGGCGAGACGCACGAGCTGATCATGGCCGTGCAGAGCGTGCCTGACGGGGTGGAGAGGACGTGACGGATGGTCAAGACCTTACATAGCCAGCTTCGCAAGCACATCTTCAAGCGACCGAACGCGCCTGCGTTCCTGATAGCCGCCGGTGACCGTTCTCTGCCGATCACGTGGCGGCAGTTCGGTCGCGACATCGACGCGCTCGCGTGGGCCGGCCTTAAGCACGTTGGCAAGGGCGCAAGGGTGGGCATCATTGGCGAGAACTCGTACGAGTGGATCGTCACTCATGCGGCATGCCTGATGTCGGGCGTGGTGGCCGTGCCGCTTGAGCCGACGCTTTCCGCGCAGGAGATGGCGCAGCGGCTCGCATTCGTGGACGCGCGTTTCGTGGTGCACTCGGTCCTCTACGAGGACAAGGTGCGCGAGGTGGCTAAGCTGCTGCCAGGCGTGTTCTTCGTCAACTTCGGCTCGGCGGCGGTGGACTATCTGCTGGAGCGCGGCGCGGCCGCAGTCGCCAACGGCGAGGTGACCTCGGTATTCGAGGCGGAACCTGACGAGGACGCGCTGGCGTCCATAATCTTCACGAGCGGCACCACGGCCAAGCCGCGCGGCGTGGAGCTGACGCTGCGCAGCTTCTCGATGTTCCCCGCGAGCGCGAAGGAGGTGCTGCCTGTGAAGCCGGGCGACCGTTCACTGATGGTGCTGCCGCTCCACCACATCTTCGGGATCGCATCCACGTACTTCCTGCTCTCGCGCGGGGCAGCGCTTGGCGTGTGTCCTGACTTCCGGCGCCTCTTCGATGCCGTGCAGCGCTTTCGCGCGACGCGCCTCTTCCTCGTGCCCGCGCTTGCGGATATCCTCGCGCACAAGATCGACCACCGCACCGCAATGCCTGACGGGATGCCAGGCGGAATCGAATGGATCCTTACCGGCGGAGCGCCGCTGCCGCGCCGCATCTACGAACATCTCCAGTCGCTTGGCATACGCATGCTGGAGGGCTATGGCCTCACGGAGACCTGTTCGCTCTATTCGCTCGCGCCCTACAACGCGCCGCGCGTGGGAACGGCCGGACTCGTTTCGCCTCTGCCGGAGGTTGAGACGAAGGTGTCTGCAGACGGAGAGCTGCTGATCCGCGGGCCGAACGTGATGCGGTGCTACTACCACGATCCCACCGCTACGGCCAAGGTGCTGGAAGACGGCTGGTTCCACACTGGCGATACCGGCGAGATCGATGCGGACGGTTACGTGAAGGTGATCGGCCGACGCAACAGGACGATTGTGCTTTCCAGCGGCAAGAAGGTCGCGCCGGAGGAACTGGAGAACCTGCTCGCCGGAATACCGGGTCTGCTTGAGGCGCTGGTGAGCGGCGAGGGCGAATCCCGCCTGCTTACGGCCGAGGTCTATTCGACGCTTCCAGAGAAGACTGTCCGCGACCAGATAGACACCATCAACAGGACGTTGCCGATCTACAAGCGCATCCGCCGCGTGATAGTGCGCAAGGAGCCATTCCCGCGCACGGCATCGGGCAAGATCAAGCTTTGAGGGCGGATTCGATGCGGTCGGAGAGATCCTTCTCCGAAAGGGCGGAGAGGACGGGATCCATTTCGCCCTCGATGATTCGGTCAAGCGAGTAGAGCGTCAGGTCCACGCGGTGGTCCGTTAGGCGGTTCTGCGGGAAGTTGTATGTGCGGATGCGTTCGGAGCGGTCGCCGCTGCCGCGCAGGGAAAGGCGGCTCGCGCCGGTCTTGGCCTCCTCTTCGCGGCGCTTCTGGTCGAGGATGCGCGCCTTGAGCGTCGCGAGGCATTTTTCCTTGTTGCGCTGCTGGCTTCGCTCGTCCTGGCACTGGGCCACGAGTCCCGTTGGCAGGTGGGTCATGCGGATCGCGGAGTAGGTGGTGTTCACGCCCTGTCCGCCGTGCCCGCCGGCGCAGAAGATGTCGATGCGGAGATCCTTTTCCGGAATCTCGAAGTCGTCCGCCTCCTCGTCCGCCTCCGGGAACACGATCACGGTGGCGGCGGAGGTGTGGATGCGCCCCTGCGCCTCGGTCTCGGGGACGCGCTGGACGCGGTGCCCGCCGCTCTCGAAGCGGAAGAGGCCGTAGGCGCCGTCGCCCTCGACGGTGAAGATGATCTCCTTGTAGCCGTCAAGCGAGGTGGGGGAGGAGGACATCACGTTAACCCTCCATCCCTTTGCCTCGCAGTAGCGCGAGTACATGCGGAAAAGGTCGCCCGCGAATAGCGCGGCCTCCTCGCCGCCGGTGCCGGCCCGCACCTCGAAGACGGCGTTGCGGCCGGCGAGCGGATCGGGCGGCAGTAGTCCGGCCAGCACGGCACGTTCGGCCGTCGGGATCTCGGACTTTAGCCTTTCGATCTCTGCCTTCGCTTCCGCCGCGAAGTCAGGATCCTCCAGAAGGGTCTCGTTGCCTTCGATGTCGTCGAGCAGCTTGAAGTACGCCTTTGCGGACGACTCGAGCTTCCTGAGGGCGGTGTGCTCCTGAACGATGGCGCGATAGCGTTTGGCGTCGGCGATCACCGCAGGGTCGCCCATGGCGGTCTCCACCTCGCGGAGACGCCCCAGGACGGCGGCAATCTTTGACTTCTCTATCATCAAACACAAGGACGCCGCCTGCAAGGGCGGCGTCGCTGCTTTGGTGTTCTGGAAGGGGCTACTTCGCGAACTTCGCGTAGCGCTTCTTGAACATGTCGACGCGGCCTTCCGTGTCGACCATCGTCTTCTGGCCCGTGAAGTACGGGTGGCAAGCGGAACAGGTGTTCACCTGCATCTCCGGCTTCGTGGAGCGGGTGTGGATGACGTTGCCGC
>CAMPAF010000307.1 GCA_946631535.1 uncultured Verrucomicrobiota bacterium | reverse complement strand
TGTTCTGGTTGTTTCCAATCTCAAAACGCATGGGTGAGAAGCGCAGATGCGCCCCGAACCGAGTCACTGCCGCCGCCTGAAAGGTGGCTTTCCCAGTTAGCCAGCCGCGCGGGAGCGCGGCCCTCCCATGCGGTGCCGCCAGATCATTTCGCCATACGACTTCGAGTTATCTGAAGACGATCACTGTTCCGACGTTCTGCCGAAGGACAAGCCATCCGTTGGCATCGTCGTATTCGACCGTCGCACCCCTCTTGGCGCCCGCCGCCTGGAAGACCGTGCCGGAGGCGATCCGATTCTTGTCAATCGAGAGAAGCGGCAAGATTGAACGGCTCTGCGCCTCGGGGAGCGCCGACACGTCAAGCGTTACGGCTCCTGAGATGGACGAGATGTTGCCGCCCGCTGCAGGCGTCGCCCCGGCGGCGAACTTCACGGTGGCACCGTCCGACACCTGGATGTCCTCGATGGCCGCGGGGAGCGTCGCGAAGTCGAGAACCGAGCCCGCGCCAAAGCGATAGCTGCCCTCGAAGGTGCCCGCGCCCGCAAGCGACGCGCCCGCGCCGAGCGTGAACGGCGCGGTGGCCGAAAGCGGCATGCGGAGCGTCGCGCCCGCCGCCACGGTGTAGTTCGTGGCCGCAATGCCGCGCGTCGTCAGGCTTGTCGTCGTAAAGGCGCGGCGTTCCTTTAGGTTGAAGCCGTAGTCGCACGCCGCCTTCTGGCAGACGGCGAGCATTTCCGCCTCGGTGAGCAGGCTCTTCCAGAACGTGATGCCCATGATGTCGCCCGTGAAGTGCCCCACGCCTGCGCGCAGCGCGCCGATCACGTGCGGGCGGCTGGAGTCGTAGCCAGGCCACGTGACGCCGTATCCCAGCGTGTTCTCCGTAAAGACACCGTCGACCATCAGCCGGAACAGCTTGTTTGTCTGGTTCGCGTCGGCAGTGAAGACGGCCACGTGCGGCAGGCCGTCGTTGAGGCGGCAGGGCTTGCGCGGATTGACGAGCGAACCGCCGCCGTAGTTCGTAGCCAGGTAACCGCCCACCGCGCCGTACTCGCGGAAGGTGACAGCCGCGTTGGCGCAGCCAGAATCGTGGCCGTAGCCCGCCAGCATCGAGGAGTAAAGCCCCGTGCCCGTGGAGCCGTCCGCGAGCCCCGTGCCTTCCGTCGTCGTGCGGAACACGATCGCGACGGCGAACTGCTGGCATCCGGCGATCGGGTCCTGGTTGGCGCCAGACGGGATTTTGAGGACCGTGTTCCGTGCGGCGTCGAAGCGGAGCGCGCTCTTGCCGTTGCAGGCGCCTGTCACAAGCGTCGGCTTGTTGTAGTTCGCATCCCACGCGCCATACGTCTCGTTCATGTACTCCGGCGTCCAGTCGGCATCCGGCGTCTTCGTCGTGGGCGTGATGCGCGTGTCGGCTAAGTCGGCGGCGGACGGGCCGCTTGACGCGAGCAGGAAGTCCTCCGCACGGGAGACTTTGTGGTACTTTCTGGTCAGCTCGTCCATCATCGACCGCGTCTCCGCCTCCGTGAGCGCACGCCCCTTGTAGAACCGCACCTCGTAGATGTAACCTCCGAAGCAGCGCACCTGCTGGCAACCGTTGTTGTCGACATCGGATGTGCCGATGTAGAGCGGAACCCTCGTGTTCCCGTTCATGAAGCGCGGGTTGAAGTTGCCGGAGATCGCCTCGAACGTACGGTTGGTGAAGCAATTATTGAAGTTGTAGACCACCCGATTGCCGCTCATCGAGACGATGGCCACCGAGATGTTGTCTTCGCCTTCCGTGCAGCCTTGGTAGAGGGTCGGCACCATGTAGGTACGGCCGATGCCGCCCACGTTAGGGGGATTGTTCCGCACGTGGAGCGTGGTACGGTAGTCTCCAGTATAGATCAGATCGATGGAGTTCGGCCCGTTGTTGCTCCAGTTCCGCTGGTTTCCGATGATGCTGTTGCCGGCGTATGCGTCGCCAGACGAGGCCGAGCCGGCACCTTTCATCGTCGGCCGAAACACCACCACGAACGAGAAGTTGGTCTCCCTGGCAAGAGGGTTGTCCGCCGGGTGGAAGCCGAGGACATGTCCCTTGTTGAAGAAGAGAGCGGCGTGTCCGTTCGCCATGTTCGGCTTGAAGGTCGGCACGGAATAGGAATCCGGGCTTGAGATTTCCCCCGAAACCGGCTTCTGGCAGGAGAGGGTGCCGGTGGAGTCGGTCCAGGAGGTCACGGCGTCTCCATCCGAAAGCGTACCCGCGAGCGAGTCCGCCGTGAAGATGCGCAGGTTCTCGCCTTCCGTGTAGCCCGTCGGCGCGGCGAGGTTGCCGCGCACCTCCAGCACGCCCTCGTCAACCTTGACGGAGCCTTTGAAACGAGTGGCGTCCGTGAGCTGGAGCCGTCCCGCGCCGGTCTTGCGCAAGGTCCCTTCGCCATCCACGGGCGCGGAGACGAGAACATTGTTCGCTCCAGTATCCCAGGTGGATGGGCCGTCGCCGCTCTCGACAGTCATCGCCAGCGGGATCGTGACTGACTTGCGCGTCCTGACATTGCCACCCGAGAGGCGGATGTCGTAGGTGGAATTGGAAACCGCTCCGGCGTTCCACATCGGAGTCAGCTGAAAGCCGGACTCCGGGAGGATGAATTCGCCGCCACGAAGGTCAAGGAGTCCGTAAGAACGCCCGTTCGGAATGGTTGACGTGTCGTCCCACGTCCAGAAGCCGCCGTTCGCACCCCATCTCACGGCGGCGAAGTTCGCCGTGCCGCCGGTCTGGGTGAAGATGCCGGGCGCCATGCGTGCGTTCGCGGCAGAAGGGACGCCGCCCATGATCAGCCCGCGGTCGCGCGCCGCTCCGTTCCTGTCCTGCATCGTTCCGCCCTCAAGCCGGTATTCCACAGCGGGCACGGTTCCGATGAGGTCCTGATATCCGCCAATGTGGTAGGTGCATATTTCGGTCGTACCGCCCGTCTGACGAGCCAGGCGGTTCGTCTGGGCGAATGCGCCCAGATGGAACTGCCCGCCTCCGTCACGACACTTGAGCGCCCCCCCGGAGATGAGAAAAGACGCGGGCCTGTCTTTGACCCATCCGGCCGTGCCGGTGTTGTCGCCGAAGATGTGCGTGGCCCCGAACGTATATGTGCCGCCGGCGATTTCAAGGCCACCGCTGGCAATCTGGTGATAGTCGCCGGAGGTCGAGAACGTATCGCCGTCTCCGAATACGAGAGTGCCGGTTCCGGCGAACGTGACGTCAGCCCACACCGTATGCGTCAGCGAACGCCCGGGAACAATCGTGGAGAACGGCACGCGTCCCTCGAACTTCCAGACGACAGCCCCTTTTTTCACCGCGACCGTGTTCGCCCATGCGGCGCCTTGCCAGACGTGGATGATCGAGCGGGACTCTTTCCCGCTCAGAGTCATCTTGCCGCCGTATCCCGGAGCCGTGCGGAAATGGAGATCGGCCCAGTCGTTCAAGGCGAAGTCGGCCGTGCCGGAAATGGCGGCGTAGCTGTTGACCGTGCCATTGCCCATGCTCCACGTGGAGGACGCCGTGACCGCCATCGGTGCGCGGAGCGTGATGCCGCACGTGCCGTCGACCGTGAAGCCGCCCGCGCCGAGCGAAAGCGTGCCCGGACCGTCGATGGTGATGTTCGCCGAAGCGTTGGCGAGCATGAGGCCGTCCATCGAGGCGTTTGCGGAGACGGTATAGCTCGTGCCGAACGTCGCCACGTCTACCACGCCCGTCACGCCGGCTGCGGCCGGCAGCGCGCCGCCGGCCCAGTTCGCGGCGGCGGCAAGGTCCGTGCCCGTGCCGCCCGCGCCGCCCGTGAACGCGATCTCCGCCGCGCCCGCCGGAAAGGTCGCGCTTGCCGCGACCACCGCCACCATCACGCCAATAAAGGCAATCTTTTTCATCTTACCGCACTCCTTCTGATCGGCGCGCACCGCTCACGCGGTCCGCA
>CAMPAF010000306.1 GCA_946631535.1 uncultured Verrucomicrobiota bacterium | reverse complement strand
TCCGCTCCCGTTGCGCAGCCTGCTCCTGAAGGCGCAGTCTCGGTGGTGCGTGACGTTCCCGTCGCGCCGCAGCCGTCCGCTCCCGTTGCGCAGCCTGCTCCTGAAGGCGCAGTCTCGGTGGTGCGTGACGCTCCCGAAGGTGTTGTTTCGGTAGTGCGGGATGCCCCTATCACGCCGCAGCAGGTCGAAGTGTCGCCGCGGCGTGTTGAGGACAACGTGCCCTACCAGGCCGTTGCCGCGTCCGACGCTGATGAGGCACCGGAGGCGCGAGCCGAGAACATCATTGCGGCGGGAGTCGTTCCGCAGCAGCAGGTTGCCGCAGCCGTTGGCGCGCATGTCGCCGACCCGTCAGGGGTGCAGGCGGTTGATGCCGTGAGCGCGCGCACGGTCGAGGTGGCCGAACGCGTCACGAAGGCGATGTCCGCATCCGAGGTGCTCATCCAGGCGGCGGAGGCGGTTGCCGACACGATTCTGGTTTCGCCAGGGCTTCTGCGCGGAGAGGGGGAGATAAGGGTGCAGCTCAGGCCGGACGTTCTCGACGGGACGGAGATCAGGATAGGGGTCTCAGGCAGGCAGCTGGACGTCGCCTTCATGCCGAGCACGGCCGACATGTCGGCGCTCATAGAGCAGTGCCGTCCGCAGCTTGAACAGCATCTTGCGGCGCGGATACACAGATTCTCCGTAAGCGTGTCGGTGTCGAAGAAGGCGCGCGGCGGCGACGACTGATTTGAAGACAGGAAAGCACAACGGAAATGGACGCTCTCGAACTACTGAAGAAATGGCCGTCATGGGAGAAGGCGAACGCCGCAACGGTGCTCGCCTCGCCCGCGTGGCGCATGCCCGTCCAGTTCGACGGACGCGCCGCCTCGCTCAGGATGGTCGACGCGCCGGCGGAGCGCGACGCCATTTCGCTCGGCGTCAAGTTCGACGGCGAGGCGCATGTCCTTGGCATATTTGACTCGTCGATGTTCCGGGATCTCCATCTCCTGTGGTCCAAGCGCGGCGCGCTTCCCGACGAAATTGTCCTGGCCCTTGTCGAAAAGGAGTGCGGGGCGCTGCTTCAGTTCCTTGAGGACACGATAAGGAAGGAACTGTCCGTGGAGGGGCTCAGATCGGGCGACGCACCTGCAGGCGACAAGGTGTTCCTCCTCGAGACGGGCGGCGAGTCGATTGTGTTCTCCCTCGACCTCTCCACGGCGATGGAGATAGAGCTCGGCAAGCTCGACTTCCTCGACCCGACGCACGAGTCCATCCGCTCCCTCAGGCGCGCAGCCGAGGCCGAGTATGCCGTGGTGCCGCTGACAGAGGACGAGTTCGGCTCGATGGAAGTGGGCGACTTTGTCGTCCCGCCGGAGGACGCCGTTCCCAGGTGGACGGTTGAGAAGGCGCTGGACGGCCAGCTGCATCTGCGCGGGACCGAGGCCGGCGAGATAACCTTTGCGCAGATGGCGGACGACGCGCTGCCGCCTGTCCCGGACGCCGAGTCGTTCAGCCTTGTTCGCTTTGGCAGGAGATGCGGCACTGGTACGCGCACGCGCGTTGGCGACCGCATGGCCGTGAAGATCAACGAGAAAATCTAGGCAGGAGAGAGACAATGTTTCAAACAGACCCATTTGCGTTTATAGTAGTCCTGATAGGGATGTCGCTTCTTCCGTTCCTCGCGATGATAGCGACGAGCTACCTCAAGATAGTAGTCGTGATGTCGCTCATCCGCAATGCGCTTGGCATCCAGTCGATTCCGCCGAACATGGTGATAAACGCGCTCGCCATGATCCTTTCCTTCTACATCATGGCGCCCTGCGTGGGGCAGGCGTGGGACACGTTCAAGACCGGCATGGCGGAGAACAAGCCGGAGATGGAGGCGCGCACTGAGCTGCTGGCCAAGGCCGCCGAGCCGTTCCGCGACTGGCTCGCCGAGCACACGGACTCGAAGCAGGTCGCGTTCTTCACCTCGACCGCCGAGAGGCTTTGGGCCACAAAGGACGAGGAAGGCAACCTCCAGCCGGCGGTCGTGGACAGCAGGAGCTACTTCATACTCATACCGTCGTTCTGCGTCTCGGAGCTCACAAAGGCCTTCCAGATAGGGTTTCTGGTCTACCTGCCGTTCATCGCGATTGACATCATCGTCTCGAACATACTGCTGGCGATGGGCATGATGATGGTTTCGCCAGTGACCATATCGCTTCCGTTCAAGCTCCTCCTGTTCGTGATGGTCAACGGCTGGACGATGCTGATCCAGGGACTTGTCCGGGGATACCTGATATGAACCAGGCCGAGCTTCTAGACTATGCGCGCAAGTGCCTGATACTGGTGCTTCAGCTGTCGCTCATCCCCATCATCGTGGCAACGGTGATAGGCGTGCTGGTGTCGCTCCTGCAGGCGCTCACGCAGATCCAGGAGCAGACGCTCGGCTTCGCCGTTAAGCTCATCGCGATATCGCTCACCATCATGGCCTGCGCGTCGTGGATGGGCGGGACGCTCCTCCTCTACACGCAGGAGATATTCACGCGCTTCGCGCTCCTCCGCTAGCCCTTCGGGGAAGCGGCGCCGCGGTCTCACAGCAGGCCGGCGGCCCTGCATTCGCCCAGCAGCGCCTTTGCGACTGGAAGGGCGGAGTCCGCCCCGAATCCTCCGTGCTCCACGAGCACCGTTATCACCACCCTGGGGTTCTTCTCCGGGGCGAAGCACGTGAACCACGCGTGGTCGGACGAACTTCCGTTCTGCGCCGTGCCTGTCTTCGCGCAGACGTCGAGTCCGCGCAAGTCGCATGCCTTAGCGGTTCCCTTCTTTACGGCGAGGCGCATCGCCTTCTTGACGCGGTTCGCGGCTTTGGCCGTGAAGGGACGCGCGCGCAGCCGCGGCTCCTCCGTGGAGGAGAGCGTGGGCTCTGGTATTGCGCCGTCGTTCGCTATTGCGGAGGTGAGCATGGCGACGGCGAGCGGCGTCATCATGAGCGAACCCTGTCCGATGCCTGGCTGCGCGAGCTCTGCGTTGCTCCGGATGTCCGGTATCCCGCACACCGATGAGTCGAGCGACTGCGTCCCTGACCTCAGCACGCAGGCGCCGTCGCGCAGGCGCGACTTGAGCGCGAACTCGTTGAAGTCTGCAGCCCCAAGCGCGACCGCCAGCTGCGCGAAGTAGACGTTGGACGAATGGGCAAGGGCGTCGTCAAGGCCCATGTTGCCCCACCCGCGCCACCTGCGTCCCGCGCGTTCCGCCGCAAGCGCCTCGCTGTCGCGGATGGGCGGCGTGTTCGCGGCTGCCACGTATCCGCCTGCGGGGCAGGGGAAGATCGGGTCTATGCCTTTCGAGAGCGCCGCGGCGGCGACGAAGAGCTTGAAGGTCGACCCAGGTGCGTAGAGCCCCGACAGCGGGCGGTTCAGAAGCGGCGCGTCCGGGATGGCGAATGCGTCTGCGGGGTGGTTGGGGTCGAAGCCGGGCGACGAGACGAGCGCGAGTATGCGTCCAGACGAAGGCCGCATCACCACTACGGCTCCGGACCGTCCGCCCAGCAGCTCGTATGCCCTCTTCTGGATGCGGGAGTCGATGGAAAGCTTCACTGGCTTCGGAGAGGTCGAGAGCGCCGAGTCCAGCACCCTCTCGCATCCCGTCAGCCCGCTGATGCGGTCAAAGTAGCCTATGGGGTGCGCAGCGGCCTTGCCAAGCGGATATACGCGCTCCCACTTGCCCGCTGCGGCAGACAGCGTGTTGCCGGCGCGGTCCGTTATGCTGGCGCGCTGCGGGAGCTTCTTCGAGGCGTCGCCGCGGTCGTAGCGGCGCAGGAACCTGACCATGCGTGGGTTCTTCATGCCGTCAAGCTGCCAGCGCGTCTGGTGCCAGACAATCCCCGCCGTTCCGGCCGCGACTAGAATCGCGAGTATGGTCAGCCGTATTTTCATGGATTGGTGGGGCTGCCGGGGATCGAACCCGGAACCTACGGTTTAGGAAACCGTCGCTCTGTCCAGTTGAGCTACA
>CAMPAF010000305.1 GCA_946631535.1 uncultured Verrucomicrobiota bacterium | reverse complement strand
ACGCGCGAGAAGGCGCAGGAGGCTGACCTGCTCGCCGCGAAGGAGCAGATACTTGCGCTCATCACGAACCTCAACGAGAAGTCCGGCGAGATGTTCCGCACGACGTTCGAGCAGGCGAACGCGAACTTCCAGAAGATGTTCACGAAGCTCTTCAACGGCGGCGAGGCGCGCCTCGTGCTGCTGGAGAACGCGGAGGATCCGCTCGAGTGCGGCATCGACATCATCGCCCGCCCGCCCGGAAAGCGTCCGCAGAGCGTCACGCTCCTCTCCGGCGGCGAGCGCACGATGACGGCCGTGGCGCTGCTCTTCGCAATCTTCATGATCAAGCCCGCGCCGTTCTGCATGCTCGACGAGCTGGACGCCGCCCTCGACGACGCTAACATCGGCCGCTTCGTCGACGCGCTGAAGGAGTTCCTCGACCGCTCGCAGTTCCTCATCATCACGCACAACCAGCACACGATCGCCGGCTCCGACCTCGTGTACGGCGTGAGCCAGCAGGAGAAGGGCGTGAGCCGCATCATCTCGATGCGCCTCACGGACATCGGCATCAAGCCCGTCCCCGACGGAAAGTGACCGCATTTCAAGTGAAAGCCGCTCTGGAATGGTCATGGACAAGATAGATTTCAGCAAGGTCCTCAACAGCGAGCAGTGCGCGGCGGCGACGGCGCCCGATGGTCCGCTCCTCGTGCTTGCCGCGGCCGGCACCGGCAAGACGCGCACGCTCGTGCACCGGGTGGCCTACCTTGTGGAGAAGGGCGTGCCGCCCGAGCGCATCCTGCTGCTCACGTTCACCAACCGCGCGGCGCGCGAGATGCTGGAGCGCGCGGCGCAGCTCGTGCCTGGACTTGACGCCATCTGGAGCGGCACCTTCCACCACGTCTGCGCGCGCTTCCTGCGCCAGTACGGCAGCTGCCTCGGCTACAAGCCGGGCTTCACTATCCTCGACGAGGACGACCAGAAGAAGCTCATGGGCCAGGCCATAAAGGAGAACGTCAAGGACGTCAAGGACTTCCAGAAGAAGGAGTTCATCCTCAAGCTGGTCTCCGACGCCGCCAACGGCGCGCGCGACCTGGAGCAGGTGGTGCGCAGTTACCAGACGAAGACCGCCATAGACCCGGACCTGGTGCTTAAGGTCTGCCGCGCATACGAGGCGAAGAAGCGCGAGCTTGGCGCGATGGACTTCGACGACCTGCTCGTGAACGGGCTGCGTCTCCTGCGCGAGAACGAGCGCGTGCGCAACTTCCTGCAGGAGCACTTCCTGCACGTGCTCGTGGACGAGTACCAGGACACGAACACGCTCCAGGCCCAGTTCACGGACATCCTCGCCGCCAAGCACCGCAACATCATGGTCGTCGGCGACGACTTCCAGTGCATCTACACGTGGCGCGGCGCGAAGTTCGAGAACATCATGGACTTCCCCGACCGCTGGGAGGGATGCCGCATCCTCAAGCTGGAGAAGAACTACCGCTCGCTGTCCCCGATCCTCGACGTGGCGAACGCGGTGATGAGGGACGTGCCGCGCCAGTTCGAGAAGACGCTCCGCCCGTTCCGCACCGGCGCCGCGCCCAAGCCGCGCCTCTACCACGTCTACGACGCGCGCGCGCAGGCCGAGGCGATCCTGCGCCTCGTGGGCCTGCTGCGGCAGAACGGCATCGCCTACAGGGATATCGCCGTCCTCTACCGTTCGCACTACACGTCGATCGACATCCAGATGACGCTCACGCGCAACCGAGTCCCGTTCCGCATCACGAGCGGCATGGGAGTGTTCGAGCAGCTGCACGTGAAGGACGTGCTGGCGTTCCTGCGCCTCTGCCTCGACCCGCGCGCGGAGCTGAGCTTCCTGCGCCTGATGCAGCTCCTGCCGGGCGTCGGAGAGAACTCCGCGCGCAAGTTCTGGCAGAAGCTCGGCGGCGCGTTCGATCCGCTGAACCCGATGGACAGGATGAACCTCGGCTCGATGATGAACGCCAAGGGGCAAGCCTCCTGGAAGCTAGTGGACGAGGCGTACTCGCACGCGAAGGAGCATCTGGCGGCTGGGCACGACCGCCTGCTGATTGAGGAGTTCACCCGTCTCTTCTACGCCGACCACCTGCGGAGGGCGTTCGATCCCGAGGACGCGGAGTCGCGCCTCGACGACCTCAACGAGCTCGCCGCGCAGATCGCGTCCGCCTCCGGCGGCCTGCGGCAGTTCCTCGACGAGGTGGCGCTAATGACGAACCTCGACGCGCAGGCGAAGGCGAGCCTTCCCGCCGACCACATGACGCTCACCACCGTCCACCAGGCGAAAGGCATGGAGTGGCCGGTGGTGATCCTGCCGTGGCTGGTGGACACCATCTTTCCAAACGCGCGCGCCATAGAGGACGGCAACCTCGACGAGGAGCGGCGCCTCTTCTACGTGGCGGTGACGCGCGCGAAGGACCGCCTCTACCTGTGCGTGCCGCGCGTGAAGAAGACGGCCGACGGCGGCGTGTACCCGGTAGAGATGTCCACGTTCCTGCGCGAAGTGCCGAACGATCTTCTGGAGGAGCAGACGCTTTACTCCCACAACCCAGACGACGACGATGACGGAGGTTCGTCGCGCCGGCGAGGCGACATCTACGGCGGCTACGGCGACAGGTACGGCGGGCGCTACGGAGGGGGAGGCCGCTACGGCGGCGGCTCGCCGTACAAGACCACTTGGCGGCGCTAGACTGCCGACAGAATTGGATCACGAGGCCAAAAATTGTGCTATAATAGCCGCGATGAGCAAGAAGAAGAAAGATGCGGCAAGCGAGCCGCCAAGCCTTTTCGACAACCTGGACCTGTTTGCAGCCCCGAAGGAAGATGCGCCGGCAGAAGACGAGCCCAAAGACGAGAAAGACGACAAGAACATAGAAGAGGGCGAGAAGCCTAAAGCGGCGCCACCACCCCCACCACCTCCTCCCCCGCCCACGCCTGCGCACGCGACGGCTGGCCTCACGGGGCATGGCCCGCTGCGCGACCTGTTCGACTTCAACTTCCGCCAGTATTCGGCCTATGTTATCTGCTCGCGCGCGATCCCTGCGGTTGAGGACGGACTCAAGCCCGTACAGCGGCGCATCCTCCACTCGCTGTGGGAGAAGGACGACGGCCGCTTCACAAAGGTCGCGAACATCGTCGGGCACACGATGCAGTACCACCCGCACGGCGACGCGTCCATCGGCGACGCGCTCGTGGTGCTGGCGAACAAGCTGTGGGGCAAGGGGAAGGGCTACCTCATCGACGGTCAGGGCAACTTCGGCGACCTCTTCACGGGCATGCCGGCGGCCGCCTCGCGATACATCGAGTGCCGCCTCGCCGAGCTCGCCAAGAAAGAGGTGTTCAACCCCAAGACGACGGAGTTCGTCCCGAGCTACGACGGGCGCAACAAGGAGCCTGTGCTGCTGCCCGCGAAGATCCCGCTCCTGCTGATGCTGGGCGCGGACGGCATCGCCGTCGGGCTCTCCACGGCCATCCTGCCGCACAACTTCCCGGAGCTGCTGGAGGCCGAGATCGCGCTCATCCAGAAGAAGCCGTTCACGCTGTACCCGGACTTCCAGCTGGGCGGCGTGATGGACGTGAGCGAGTACCAGGACGGTCTCGGGAAGGTGAAGGTGCGCGCCGTCATCGAGTCGCGCGAGAAGACGAAGCTTGTCATCACGCAGCTGCCGTGGGGCGAGACGACGGACTCCATCTCCGCATCCATCGAGGACGCCATCCGCAAGAAGAAGGTCAAGGTGCGGAAGATCCACGACTTGACGAGCGCGGGCGTGCAGATCGAGCTGGAGCTGCAGGCGGGCGAGTCGCAGGAGAAGGTGAAGAGCGCTCTCTACGCGTTCACCACTTGCGAGAAGTCTATAGCTTCGCGACCTATCGTGCTCGACGCCGGGCGTCCGCGCGCGATGACGGTCACGCAGATCCTGCAGAAGAACGTCGAGCGCCTGATGTACCTCACGAAGCGCGAGCTGGAGATCCGGCTCGGCGAGCTGGACGACCTCTTCCAC
>CAMPAF010000304.1 GCA_946631535.1 uncultured Verrucomicrobiota bacterium | reverse complement strand
CCAGCCCGTGACGTTTCCGACGGGCGGGCTGTACCGCCTCACCGTCAACCTGAAGGCGCGCGGCGTGACGTCGCCGAGTTCCGGCAACGGCAACAATCCGATCGACGCCTATCTGGCGCGCGACGGCGTGACGAATTTCGTGGGGCGGTCTGACGGCGCGGCCACGACGAACTTCAACGAGTACGCGTTCACCTTCGCCGTGCCGCCGGAAGGGGGCACGTACGACGTGGGCTTCCGCGGCACGAGCGTGTGGGGCGGCGAGGATGCGCCGCGCGTGGACCAGACGATCCTCCTCGACGCGGCGTGGCTCTGCCGCGTGGAGGCTGAGCGTCCGATTGACCTGCCGGAGCACCTGAACATTGAGGTGGCGGACGGCGCGCGCCTGCACCTCGACTTCGCCGGCACGAACGTGGTCAACTCGCTCCGGATCGCTGGGAAGTCCTATGTGGGCGAGGTGTCGCTGGCGGCACGTCCGGAGCTCTATCCGGTCCTTTCCGGCCCGGGCACGCTCATGATCACGCCCAAGGGCACCGTGATCCTGTTCCGATAGTGCCGGGACCGGGACCACCGGGACCGCCGAGACCGCCGTGAGTACCGTGATTGGGCGGTTCGCGATAAGATAACGACATGAAGAATAGCTTTGGCAATTATTTGAGCATGAGTGCATGCCTGGTAGCGGGCATGGCCATCTTTGGCGTGCAGGCTGCGGGCATGGAGATCGACAGGCTCCGCTGCGAGGATTCCGAGAACCCGGTTGGCGTGGCGTGTGCGCGACCGCGCCTCACGTGGGCCCTGCGCGGCGACGAGCCGGTCGCGCGTCCGACGTCCGCGGAGGTGCGCCTCGCCGCTGGCGGGGCCGACCTGGGGTCTGTCCCCACGTGGAAATCGAGCGACCTGTTCTCCTATGCCTGCCCCGCGCTGGAAAGCGGGGTCGAGTACCGGTGGCAGGTGCGCCTCGCGAACGCCGACGGTTCCGCCGCCACTTCATGGAGCGCGCCCGCGCGGTTCGTCGTGGCGCTGCAGGACGACACCCAGTGGGAAGGCGCGCGCTGGATCGGCGAACGCGAGCAGAGCTGCCCGGACTGGACCGACTACGACTACCAGGTGAAGTTCGAGAAGGTGAAGGAGGCGTTCGGCGTGTTCTTCCGGGTGCACTCGCCGACGTGTGGCTACATGTGGCAGGTGAACTTCGTCCTCGGTTCGCCCAAACTGCGTCCGCACGTGTTCGTCAAGGGCCGTGCCGTGATCCTCCCGGCCGTGGAGCTCACGCCGTTCTTCCCCAATGGCATCGACCCGGAACGGCCGCACACGCTCAAGATCTCGTTGCGCGGCACGCGCATCCGCACGTTCCTCGACGGCGTGCAGGTAGACGACCGGACCGACGCCACGTACGCCGACGGCACCATCGGCTTGCGCACGAGTGTCCGCGAATCCGCGCGCGTGGAGGAGGTGTCCGTGACGGTGGACGGAAAGTCGCTTCTCTTCGACAGGTTCAAGGGACACATCATGCCCGCGTTCCGCAACCCGAAGCTTGAGGGCGACCGCCTCGCGGTGGACAACAAGACGTTCCTCCACCGCCAGACGATCCCGAAGAACTGCCCGCGCCTGCGGAAGACCTTCCCCCTCGCCGACAAGCCCGTCGCCTCCGCCGTGGCGTCGGCCTGCGGGCTCGGCTTCTACGAGCTGTGGATCAACGGCGCCAAGGTCGACCCGCACCGCGTGCTCGCGCCCGCCATGGCGTCGCCCGACCGCGCGGCGCTGTTCGACACGTACGACGTCACGCCGCTGCTCAAGCGCGGCGCGGACAACACGGTCGGCTTCTGGCTCGCGGCCGGCTACTCGGACGACTTCTCGCGCTACGGCTGGCACTGGCTGGGCCCCAAGTGCGCCATCCTTCACCTGAAAGTGCGTTATGCCGACGGCACGTACCAGACCGTCGTGACGGACGGCACGTGGAGCTGGACCGACGCCAGCCCGATCCTGAGCGCCAGCATCTACCACGGGGAGACGTACGACGCCTCGAAAGAGGATCCTTCATGGTGCCTGCCGTCAGGAACGGCGAACGGTTGGCGTCCGGCGATCCTCCTGGACGGCGCCGCCCCGGCGCGGCGTCTCGCAAACGACGCGCCGCCGGTGCGGATGCTCGATCCGCGCCGTCCCGTGAAGATCGTCGAGACCGCGCCCGGCGTGTTCACGGCGGACTTCGGACAGAACCGCGCCGGGTTCGTGCAGGTGCGCGTGCGCGGTCCGAAGGGAACGCGCATCTCGCTCCACACGAGCGAACTGCTGGGCGACGACGGCAAGATCGATCCCTGGACGAACCGCGAGGCGAAGTCACGCGACGAGTTCATTCTCGCCGGCACCGGCGCGCCCGAGACGTACGTGCCGCGCTTCACCTACCATGGTTTCCGCTACGTGGAGATCACGGGATGGCCGGGACGCCCCACGCCCGACGACTTGATCGCGTGGGCCGTCCATACGGACGTGGATTCGATCGGTTCGTTCCGCTGTTCCGACGACGGGCTCAACTGGCTGGTCAACGCGGCGACGTGGTCGATGTTCTCCAACTTCGTGGGCTATCCCACTGACTGCTGCATGCGGAACGAGCGCACGCCCTGTCAGATGGACTCGCAGGCGTACGAAGACGCCGCCCTCCAGTTCTTCGACATGTCGCGGTACTACGCCAAATGGCTGGACGACATCCGCGGCGGACGCGGGAACCCTGACTGGACGGGCGACTCCGCGACGCTTCCCGCGCGCCTCTGGACGGCCACGGGCGACGCGCGCGTCTACGCCGCGCGCTACGACGACATGAAGGGACAGGTGGATGCCTTGGTCAAGCGTGCGCCCGACCTCATCTTCACGGCCGGCTTCGGCGACTGGTGCGCGCCGAACGACGGCACGTGGAAAGGCTACTTCAACGACGTGGAGATCGTGAACACGTCGATCTTCTGCGAGATGGCGCGGATCGTCTCGGAGGCGGCGAAGGTCCTCGGCAAGGACGACGACGCGGCCGCCTACGCCGCGCTCCACGCACGCGCGAAAGACGCCTTCCACAAGCGGTTCTACCACCCCGACACGCACACGTACGGCGACGGGTCGCAGACGACGGCCGTGCTGCCGCTCGCGTTCGGCATCGTTCCGGCGGAGTGCCGCGCCGCCGTGGCCGACCAGTTGCTGCGCACAATCCGCGAGAAGGACAATTGCCACGTGAACACGGGCATCTACGGAACGCGCTACCTCGGGGACGTGCTGTGCGACCTGGGCGAGGGGGACCTCTTCGTGCGCCTCTGCAACCAGCCTGACTATCCCGGATTCGGGTACATGCGCGCCCGAGGCGCCACGACGCTCTGGGAGCAATGGACGTACAAGGGCGGGATGAACTCGCACAACCACGCGATGTTCTCCGGCGCGGTCCACACGCTGATGACGCGCCTGGGCGGCATTCGCCCGGCGGCGCCAGGCTTCGCCGAGATCGAGATATGCCCGGTCTTTCCGAGCGCGCTCGACTGGGTGGAGGCGTCGCGCGAGACGCCGCGCGGCCGCGTGTCCGTAGTCTGGCGGCGCGCGAACGGGCGCATCGCGCTCGACATCGCGGTGCCGCCGTTCACGCCGGCCGTCCTGCGTCTCCCCGGCGAATCGGCCCGTCCGCTTTCGCCCGGTCGCCGGCAGGTCGTCTTTGCCGTGCCGTAGTGCGGCGGAGCCGTAGCGCGACCTTGTCGGAAATTTGTGCTATAATGGTTGCGTTCAGTCAACCAACAAGGAGATTGTTTCCATGATGAATCGTCGTTCGTTCCTTGGCGCGAGCTCGCTCGCGCTGTTCGCCGCCGGCTGCCAGACGCCTAGCGGATCGGGCTGCTGCTCGGGCAAGTCCGCATGCAAGAAGGTGCCGTTCAAGTTCGGCATCGCCGGCTACACGTTCCACAAGTTCGACACGGACCGCACGCTGGACCTCGTCCAGGCGCTGGACGTCCACTACCTCTGCATCAAGAACTTCCACCTGCCGTTCGAC
>CAMPAF010000303.1 GCA_946631535.1 uncultured Verrucomicrobiota bacterium | reverse complement strand
GAACGCCTCCACGATCGCCTCGCCCTCGCCGCCGAACTTCTCGCGGTCGATGCGCCGCGCGTCGGCGACGGCGGCGGCGAGGTCCTCCGCGCGCTTGACGAGGTAGACGCCGACGGACGAGCCGTCGCGCGGCGCCTTCACCACGCACGGGAAATCCTGCACAGCTGCCGCTTCGCCGGCGACGTGCCACGCGGCCGTGGGGATGCCTGCGGCGTCGAGCGTTCGCTTCGTGGCGATCTTGTCCATCGCGAGGCGGCTCGCCGCCGCGCCTGGACCCGTGTACGGGATGCCGCGCGCGTCGAGCGCGGCCTGTACCCCGCCGTTCTCTCCCCAGCCTCCGTGAAGGGTGATGTAGCAGGCGTCGATGCCTGCGGGAAGCGCTCCGAGGTCGTCGCTGTCGAGGACGACCGGGACGACCTCGTACTTGCCGAGCGACGCCAGCGATTCGGCCACGTTCCTGCCCGAGACGAGCGATACTTCGCGCTCGTTGGACGTGCCGCCCATGAGGACGGCTACTTTCCTGAAATTTGCCATGTGCGCATTATATCACACCGCCGCCCTCGCCGCCACAGTCCGATTGTGTTATAATTGCGCCATGGAAGAGCGACTTCAGAACATACTCTCGCACCGCGGCGTCGCGAGCAGGCGCGGCGCGGCGGCGATGATCGAGGAAGGGCGCGTGTCGGTGAACGGCGCGGTGGTGCGCGAGCCGGGCGCGCGGTTCGACCCGTCCGCCGCGGAGATCGCGGTGGACGGCAGGCCCGTCGGCGCGGCGGAGCGGACGCGCACGATCATGATGTACAAGCCGGCGGGCGTGCTCTCCACGGTGAGCGATCCCTTCGGCGGCAGGACAGTCCTCGACCTCGTGCGCGGACAGGTCTCCGAGCGCCTCGTGCCCGTGGGACGGCTTGACAAGGACAGCGAGGGGCTGCTTCTCCTCTCCAACGACGGCGACCTCACCTACCGGCTCACCCATCCGCGCTTCGAGCACGAGAAGACGTACATCGTGCGCGCGGCCGGCCGCTGGAGCGAGGACAAGCTCGAGACGCTCCGCTCCGCCGTGACGATGCCCGACGGATACCGCATCCGGCCCGTGCCGGTGGAGGTGGTGCGGATCGGGCGCGACAACGTGCACGTCCTGTGCTTCAAGCTCCGCGAGGGGCGCAAGCGGCAGATACGCTACATGTGCAGCGCGGCGCACCTGGTGGTGCTGTCGCTCAAGCGCGTGGCTATCTCCGGGCTGCGCCTGCCGGAGGACCTGCAGCCAGGCGCCTGGCGCGACCTCACGGCCGCCGAGCGTCAATCTCTACTGGATTCCTGGCAATGAACATCTTCATGATCATAAAGGTGTCCGTCCGCGCGATCTGGCGGAACAAGACGCGCTCCTCGCTGACGATGCTCGGCATCATCTTCGGCATCGCCGCTGTGATCGTGGTGCTCGCGATCGGGAAGGGCGCCTCGGCCAACATGGTGGCGCAGATCGGCAAGATGGGCGACAACGTGGTGATGATCTTCAGCGAGCAGCGCCACGCGGCGGCGGGAGTGCACGGCGGCGCTGGCGAGGGGCAGAGCCTCACCGCGTCGGACGGGCGGGCCATCCGCAGCGAGCTTGCTCACCTCGTGAAGGCGGAGTCGCCGGAGGTCCGCACGCAGATGCAGGTGGTGTGCGGAGACAAGAACTGGAACACGACGATCTACGGCTGCTCCACCGAGTTCCTCGTCATCCGCAACTGGGACATCGATACGGGCGACTTCTTCAACGAGCAGGAGGAGCGCCAGTGCGCGCGCGTGTGCGTGCTCGGCAAGACCGTCGCCTCGAACCTCTTCCCGAACGACGACCCCGTCGGCCGCACGCTACGCATCGGCAACATGCCGTTCAAGGTGAAGGGCGTGCTGCAGATGAAGGGCGTGGGCGGCATGGGCCAGGACCAGGACGACGCCGTGCTCGCGCCGTACACGACGGTGAGGCGCGTGCTGCAGGCGTCGACGTTCCCGGACAACGTGCGGCAGCTGAAGCTCTCGCTCTGGTCGATGGACCAGATCGAGGAGGCGAAGCGCGAGATAGGCGCGCTCCTGCGCCAGCGCCACCGGCTGAGCGAGACGGCCGACGACGACTTCCGCATCATCGACATGGCGGAGATCACCTCCACGATGAGCGGCGTCTCCAACACGATGACGATCCTCCTCGCGGCGGTGGCGGCGATCTCGCTCCTCGTGGGCGGCATCGGCATCATGAACATCATGCTCGTCTCCGTGACGGAGCGCATCCGCGAGATCGGGCTAAGGATGGCGATCGGCGCCACGCCGGTTAACATCCTCAGCCAGTTCATACTGGAGGCAGTGCTGCTGTCCACGGTCGGCGGCGGCATTGGCGTGGCGATAGGCGTGACGGGCGCGCAGGCGCTCGGCGAGATGCTTGGGTGGCCGATCCTCGTAGAGACCGGGTCGACGGTGTCGGCGTTCCTGTTCTCGGCGATCGTCGGGATGTTCTTCGGGTTCTATCCCGCATGGCGCGCGAGCCGGCTGAACCCGATCGACTGCCTGCGCTACGAGTAGCGCTGTCACGGGAGGCAGGAGAGGACCTCCGGCAGCAGCTGCTTCTTGCGGGAGAGCACGCCGGGGAGATCGAAGAGCCCATGCGCGCCGATGCGCCACGGGAGGGCGCGACGCACGGTCTCCGCTCCGCGGAACAGCAGCTCCGAATGGCCACGCAGCGGGTCCGTTACCAGAAGTGCGATGAAGTCCAGCCCCTCGGCGCTCCTCACGCGGTCCAGCTCCGCGCCAAGCGCGTCGAGCTGCCGGTGGAAGATGTGGAAGTTGGCCTCCTCGAGCTGCGCGAGCGAGAACCTGTAGCCGCTTTCCGTGTACGACTTGCGGTCGGAATCCACGGCCTGCGCCGGCGTGAGGGACGTCAGCGCGGAGCCAACGGACATCATGCCGTCCATCAGCTCCTTCGCCGTCGTGCCGGAGAGGCGCTCCAGCCAGGCGGCGATCGTGCGGTCCGTTTCCGTGGTGGTGGGGGAGAGGAAGAGGAGCGTGTCGGAGACAAGCCCCGCGAGGAGCACCCCGGCGATCTGCTTCGATGGGCGCAGGCCCGCGCCGCGGAACATCCGCGATACGATGGTGCACGTGGAGCCGACGACGTCCGCCGTGTAGCGGATCGGCTCGGTGGTGGGGGCGAAGGATACGCGGTGGTGGTCCACCACCTCAATGACGGGAATCTCGTCCACGCCGGGGATGCCCTGCGCCGTCTCGTTGTGGTCCACGAGGATCATGCGGAATGGCGGCGTCTCTGCGAAGGCCCGCTTCAGTATCGTGCCTAGGAGGTGCCCGTGCCCGTCCACCACCGGGAAGTGGTTGTGCGCGTTGCGGATGGCCATCGCCTTGACGTCGTGCACGCGGTCGTCCGACTGGAGGATGGGAATGTCGCGCTGGAGGGGGGCGGCGCCCGTCGGCATCGAGAGGTCGTCCTTGGCGATGAAGAGGGTGAGCAGCTTTGCGGGAGAGAGCATTCCGAGGAACGTGCCGTCTGCCGCCGCAACGGGAAGGGATGATTCGCCTGACGCCTCGAGCGCGCGAAGGGCGTCGATAAGCGGACGGTCGGCCGGGAGGGAGGGCACGTCCGGAGAGATTATGTCGCGCACGCGCACGTACACGTCGGCGCGCGAGACGGGCGGCTGGAGTCCGAAGCGGTCGAACACCCAACGAGCGCGCGGAGGGAGGCGGCCGGGGCATAGCGCCTCGACGTTTTGCCAGCCGGTACGCCGCCGCAGGTCGGCCAGGGCGTAGGCGCTCATGATCGTGTCGCAGTCCGGGTTGCGGTGCCCGCAGACGTATATTTTCCTGAAGTCCATGGCATAATTATAGCAAAACGTCGGCCTTGTTGGCAAAAGGGGACGAAATAAAGGTTTTGCAAAAGTTTATTCTTTTTACCCTCGCAATCGGGAGGGAGATTTGCTATACTGTCTCCATCCAAACCAAAGGAGTAAAATCAAATGGCAGGAAAACTTGAAGATCGCGTGAA
>CAMPAF010000302.1 GCA_946631535.1 uncultured Verrucomicrobiota bacterium | reverse complement strand
TTCGAGTGGTACGACACGCCCAACATCCACATCGTCACGCTCAAGGACTTCCGCGCGCTCTGCGCCAAGGAAGGCATCGCGATCAAGGAGATCCGCACCGAGGCCGACACGTTCCTCGGCCGACTGTTCCTGAAGCTGGGCCTGCTCAACCTCGGCGCCACCCGCGTGATCGCACGCCTCACCCGCGCGTGACGCGACTGTGCCTTAGTCAAGCGGGTTTACGATGACGCAATCGAACCAGGTCTGCTCGTCCGGTTTCTGCTTCGCGCCGAGAAGCACCGAGAACGAATCGGCCCCCGGCGGAACCTGCGCCAGTATCTCGCCGCGCATCCAGCCGTCCGCCTCCGGATCTCCCATGGTGGAGAAGCAGCCGCGCAAGGACCAGTTCCACGTGCCCTGCCGCTTCCAGTAGACTGACGCGGACGGCATGGCTCCTTTCGTGCGGAACCGCACGAGGTAGGTCTCGCCCGGCTTGACAGGCGGCGAGTTGAAGAGGAAGCAGCCGTTGCCGCATCCCTTGATGCAGAGCGAGCTCGAGTCCCCCACGCCAGTTCCCGTGTCCACGCCGAACACGCCCTTCGTCTTCTTGTCGTCCTGCCACGTGACGTACGGCTTGGGCACCTTCCCCGCATGGAACTTCCCCGCTTCCAGCGGCGTGCCGTATGCGCACGCGCTGTTTCCGTTAAGGTCTACAAGCGTTCCCGCCCGCGTCTTCTCGGCGAGCTTGCGCTCCTTCCATTCCTGGGGATCCTTCAGCCGGGCAATGAGATCGGAGATGCCGGGCAGCGACTCCTCCCAAGTGCGGTATTCCGTCTTGTCGGCGTTCCACCGCTTGGACGCGACTCCGCGCCACCTGACCCATGCGCACTTCTCGCCGTATATCCACACCGTGTCCTCTGCGCAGGCTACCGCCTGGCGCAGGTTCTGCGCGAAGTGCCCGAGACGCGACCCGTCCACCGGCCCCATGTACCAGTGGCTGTTCGTCGGGTTTATGTAGTTGTCCAGGTAGTGACCCGACCCGGAGCAGACGTTTAGGCGGTACATATCCCGGTTCCGCTCGTCGACGACCAGGAGCATCCCATGCTTCTGCTCCCAGGCCGCCACGTAGAAGTCGCGGCGTGACGCCTCGTAGCGGTAGGCGTGCTCGTTGCCGTCTATCAGCCTCATGGTCTTGGGCAGGCGGTCCAGCATCCCGTTCACGAAGGCTGGCCAGAGGTCGCCCTTCGCCTTCAGCACGAGCTGCGGGTCCGCCACCGACGAGAAGTCCTGGCAGGAGAGCGAGAGGAGCCAGAAGAACAGCAGCTTCGCGTCGGGGTAGACCGACGCGACGGCTTCGATGAACTCTCTGCCGCGCCGCCGCGCAAGTCCGCTGGCAGAATCGAAGTCGCCGTCGTCCGACCGCAGCAGAAACTGCTTCGAGCCGGAATAGTCCTCGGGGTCGATCAGCAGGCCATCGACCTGTCCATCGCACGCGATCTGGGCGAGCGTCCTCATGTTGCCGATCGCGCGCGCCCATGCCGCGTCATCGTTCCACGCCAGCCGCCGCGCCGGAGTCCAGAAGGCGGACAGGTAGCAGTGCGAAAGCCCCGGCTTTCCCTTGAGCTTCTTCAGGTCGGCGATCTCGCCAGCGAACGCCTCCCTGGGCCAAGCGGGATCGGTCAGGATCGAGGACATCGAGAGCCGCCGACCGTCGGGGAGCGTCTTGCGAAGCGTGATCGAGATGCCGTCGAGTCCTGTCTTCGCGAAATCGTCGGCGTGGCGGACGACTTCCGCAGGAGAGACGGCGAGCAGGTCCCAGCCGTGGCCGACCAACTGCTTTCGCGGAGCGCTTCCCGCATAAAGGGATGCGGCCGCATACGCTGCGGCGGAAAGGAAGAAAATGCGTGTTGCTTTCATGCGGCAAGTATACCAAACCCTTCTCGCACGGGCAACGCGGCTACGTGGCGAGGCAGATTTTCCGCCTTGCGGCGTGGGGCAGAGCTGTGCTATAATGCCGTCCGCAAGAACAGGAGATGCTATGGCTACTGAAATCACGATGAACGATTTGCTGCAGGCGACGATCGACGAGGGCGCGTCCGACCTGCATGTGCGCGCATTCATGCCCCCGAAGCTCCGCATACACGGCGAGCTGGTGGCGATCGCCGACGAGGCGTTCGACGAGGACGACACGTTCAAGCTCTGCCACGAGATCATGACTGCCGAGCAGGCCGCCGAGGTGGAGAAGAACGGCGGCGCGGACTTCGCCCTCTCGCACGAGGACGGGACCCGTTTCCGTGTGTCCGTCTTCAAGGAGCGCAAGCGCTGGGGCTGCGTGCTCCGCATGATTCCGTCAACACTTCTCACGCTCGAGCAGATCGGCCTGCCGGACACGGTGAAGGAACTCCTCTTCAAGCCGCGCGGACTCATCCTCGTGACAGGCCCGACCGGATCCGGCAAATCCACCACGCTCGCGTCTATGCTCAACGTCATCAACCGCGAGCGCGGTGTGCACATCATCACCATCGAGGACCCAATCGAATTCTACCACACCTCGCAGAAGTCGCTCGTCACGCAGCGCGAAGTCGGCGACGACGTGCCCTCCTTCGCCGAGGCCATCCGCCGCGCGCTCCGCCAGGACCCGGACGTGATCCTCGTGGGCGAAATGCGCGACCTCGAGACGATCGGCGCGGCCATCACCGCCGCCGAAACCGGCCACCTCGTGTTCGGTACGCTCCATACCACCGGCGCAGCCGAGACGGTCGACCGTATCGTCGACGCCTTCCCGACGAACCAGCAGGCGCAGATCCGCACGCAGCTCGCCGCCGGCCTGCAGGCCGTGATCTCGCAGATCCTCCTCCCGAAGCTCGGCCCGGACGGCGAGGTCCACGGCCGCATCGCCGCGTTCGAGATCATGATCTCCACCGACGCCATCCGCAGCCGCATCCGCGACAACAAGACGAACATGATCAAGAGCGACCTGCAGACCGGCGCGAAGTACGGCATGGTCACGCTCGACGCCTGCCTCACCGAGCACTACAAGAACGGCCTTATCTCCTACGACGAGCTCATCACGAAGTCGCAGGACCCCGACACCGTGGTGTCCAAGCTCAAGGAAGAGATGGGACGGCGCTAAATGGCAGAGCAATTCGACCCACTTCTCGACCTCCTCGTCCAGAACGGCGTCCTGGACGACGAGCAGGTCGCAACGATCCGCGAAGAGCAGAAGAACGATGGCGGCAAGCCAATCCGCCAGCTCGTCATCGACGGCGGCTACGCCACCGAGGACGACCTTCTCGCAATGATGGCCGCATATCAGGGCTGCGAGGTGATCGACCTCGCTGCGATGACGCTCGACACCGACACCGTCAACGCCATCCCCGCCTCCATCGCGCGCATGTACAACGTGCTCTGCGTCGGCGTGGAGGACAGCTCCGTCACGCTCGCCACCGCGAACCTCGTCGACCCGCGCGTCTCCGACGAGGTGGCGTTCGCCCTCTCGAAGGAGGTGCGGTTCGTCATGGCCCGCGAGCAGGACGTCAACGACCGCATCTCGCAGTACTACGGCGACGCATCCGAATCCGTCGCCGACATGCTGAAGTCGCTCGGCGAGGGCCTCGACGGCGACGAGACGCTCAAGAGCGACCCGAACGACGTTGCCGCCCTAGAGGGCGCGGCGAACAACAACGCCATCGTCAAGTTCGTGAACATGATCCTCTACCAGGGCGTGGTGGACCGCGCGGCCGACATCCACATCGAGCCGTTCGAGCACGACTTCAAGATTCGCTACCGCGTGGACGGCGCGCTCTACGAGGTGAAGGCCCCGGACGTCTCCATGGCACCCGCCATCATCTCCCGCGTCAAGATCATGGCGAACCTCAACATCGCCGAGCGCCGCATCCCGCAGGACGGACGCATCGCGATCACCGTCGCCGGACGCCCCGTCGACCTCCGCGTATCCTGCCTCCCCACCACGCACGGCGAATCCGTGGTAATGCGTATCCTCGACCAGAGCGCCACGTCCCTCGACCTCGAGAACGTGGGCCTCGCCGAAGACGTCTACGAGCAGCT
>CAMPAF010000301.1 GCA_946631535.1 uncultured Verrucomicrobiota bacterium | reverse complement strand
TACATGGCGCCGATGAGCAAGGACGACTTCGACATGGACATGAACCTCTCGCTCTGCGGCGTGGGGGCGGTGCTCTCGCAGTCCATGGACGACGGAGCTCTCGAGATCAAGGAGGTCATGAAGGGCGGGCCGCTGGCGCGCGAGGGCAGCATCAAGGAGGGCGACAAAATCGTGGGCGTCGGGCAGGGCGACGGCCCGATCGAGGACGTGGTGTGGAAGCCGATGCGCAAGTCCATCAAGAAGATCCGCGGCAAGAAGGACACGAAGGTGGTGCTCGAGGTCACGGACAAGAACGGGGCCTCGCGCCGCAAGGTGGCCATCATCCGCGACGAGATCAAGCTCGAGGACCAGGCGGCGACCGGCCGCGTGGAGAAGGTCGTGCTGAACGGCGTCACGAACGTGATGGGTTACGTGAAGCTGCCCGCGTTCTACGGCACGATGGACAAGCGGCCGAACGAGCCGGGCTACCGCTCCTGCTCGTTCGACGTGGCGAAGTGGGTGGCGCGGTTCAACGAGGTGGGGGCGAACGGCATGGTGCTCGACCTTCGCGGGAACGGCGGCGGGTCGCTCCGCGAGGCCGTGCTCCTGACGGCGCTGTTCGTCCGCCCGAACCCCGAGCAGTGCCCCGTGGTGCAGATACGCGAGAAGAGCCAGATATACGTGCTTCCGACGTTCCCGGACCAGCCCACCTTCGCGTGGCGCAAGCCCCTGATCGTGCTGATCGACCGCCATTCGGCGTCGGCCTCCGAGATCGTGGCCGGCGCGCTGCAGGACACCGGCCGAGCCATAATCGCCGGCGACACGCAGTCGCACGGGAAGGGGACGGTGCAGACCGTCCTGCCGATGGGGCGCGCGGACAACGGGTCTATGAAGATCACCACCGCGCGGTTCTACCGCATCAACGGCTCATCGACCCAGGTGAAGGGCGTCGCGAGCGACATCCGCCTGCCGTCGGCCATCGACGAGCGCACCGACATTGGTGAGGACAAGCTCCCGAACGCGCTGCCGTGGTCGCGCGTGGAGCCGGCATCCTTCGACCCGATATGGGACATGGGGCGCTACGTCGAGCCGCTGAAGGAGCTTTCCATGAAGCGGACGCAGGAATCGCAGGAGTGGGCGCGGCGCCTGCAGCTCGTGAAGCTGTGCCGCGAGGCGTCCGAGCGAAAGTCCGTGCCGCTGGAGCGGGCGGCCCGCAAGAAGATGATGAAGGAGGACCGCGACGTCTTCGACGAGGCTGACGGCGTGGAGGAACTCGACGAGACGGAATCCTCCGAGTCGGCGAAGGACGAGAAGTCGGACGAGGAGGCGCGGAAGAGCGACATCGTGCTGACAGAGGCGCTGAACATCCTTGCCGACCTCGTGCGCCTGACGGACGGCGCCGAGGCGCCCGCGCCCCAGCCGCGCCCCAACCGGATCCCGGCCTGGCTCCGCGCCCTCGGCAACGGGGACTGACCATGTCGCTTCAGATACAGTTCCTCGGCACCGGCACGTCCGTGGGCGTGCCGCAGATCGGGTGCCCTTGCCACACGTGCACGTCTTCCGACCCGCGGGACAAGCGGCGCCGCTCCGGCGTGTACGTGCGCGCCGGGGAGACGGCGTTCGTGATAGACACGCCGCCGGAGTTCCGCCTTGCCTGCCTGGAGCTGAACATCACCAAGGTGGACGCGGTGGTGCTCACGCACGCGCACATGGACCACATCGGCGGCTTCGACGACGTGCGCCGCTTCAACACGCTGAACGGCAAGAAGGTCCTGCGCTGCTACGCCGCCCCGGAGACGGTGGAATCCATGCACCGCCTATTCCCATACATCACCACGAAGGCGAACGCGCTTGGCCTGTACCGTCCGATGATAGACTTCCGGCCCGTCTCGCGCGCCTTCCGCATCGGCTCGGCGAAGCTGACGCCGCTTCCCGTGGAGCACGGCGGGCCGCGCACGAACGGGTACCTGATAGAGGCGGAGGGGAAGCGCGCCGCGTACGTGCCGGACTGCTTCGAGATGCCGGACCGCGTGGTGAGGCGCCTGCGCGGCGTGGACGTGATGATCGTCGACTGCCTGCGCGTGCGCTTCCATCCCACCCACCTCAACCTCGAGCGCATGGTCGCCTACATGGAGCGCATCGCCCCGCGGCGCGGCTACATCACGCACATGTGCCACGACCTCACGCACGCCGAGTGGCTGCGTCTCCTGCCGAGGCCGATCAGGCCCGCCTACGACGGCCTGCGCGTGGTGTGCTGACCCAGATTGCGCGTTCTGCGCGACGCGGATTGAACGCGTCGCGCCGTTGTGGTAAAATAGGGCGTTTCCGCGAAAGGAGCATTAGCAACATGGCATGGTTCAAGAAGAGCGACGCGGCGGCCAAGATACCGCCAACAAAGGCGCTGTGGCAGGTGTGCCCGCGCTGCGGCAGCTACATCCCCAAGGACGAGTGGAAGAAGAACAACGCGATATGTCCGACGTGCAACTACCACGGGCGGCTCGGCGCGCGGCAGCGCATAGCGCAGCTCGCGGACGAGGGTTCGTTCAGCGAGGTGTTCCGCGAGGTGAGCTACTCCGACCACCTCGACTTCCATGACGCCTCTGGCTCGTACAAGGCGAAGATCGACGCCGCGATCTCCAAGAGCGGCGAGGCCGAGAGCGTGGTGATGGGGACGGCGACCATGGGCGGCATCCCCGTGATGCTCGGCGTGATGGACTTCTCCTTCATGGGCGGCAGCCTCGGCACCGGCACGGGCGAGCGCATCGCCCGCGCGTGCGAGCAGGCGATCGCGGAGCGCCGCCCGCTCGTGATCTGCTCCGCCTCCGGCGGCGCGCGCATGCACGAGGGCATCCTCTCGCTCATGCAGATGGCGAAGACCTCTGCGGCCGTCGGCCGCGTGAAGGAGGCGGGCCTGCCCTACATCAGCGTGCTCACCGACCCCACGACGGGCGGCGTCTCGGCCTCGTTCGCGATGCTCGGCGACATCAACATAACCGAACCCAAGACGCTGATCGGCTTCGCAGGACGGCGCGTGATAGAGAACACGATCCACCAGAAGCTCCCGCCCGACTTCCAGAGCGCCGAATACCTGAAGGCGCACGGGTTCATCGACAAGATCGTCGAGCGCAAGGACCTGAAGCCGTTCATCGTGAAGATGCTGGGCTACTTCGGATTCGCCGCCTAACCTTTCGCGAACATGAAACCGGTCGAGAGAATCAACTTTGCGATCGTCGCCGTCACGGCGGCGCTCTTCCTTGGCATCTCCGCCTTCGTCGCGTTCAGCACGTCGAAGATGATGGAGAACGAGGCGCGCAGCACTGTCGAGAACGTCGTGAAGGCGACGGTCGGCCGCATCGACCGCCTGATGGCGTCGGTCGAGAGCGCGGTGGAGAACTCGGCCTGGATCGTGGGTGAGCGGCTATCCGATCCAGACTACATGTTCAAGATCACGGGCGAGCTCGTGCAGAACAACTCGTTCATCGTCGGCAGCACGATCGCCTTCGAGCCGAACTTCTTCCCGTCGAAGGGGTACTACTATTCGGCCTTTTCCTACAAGGACGGGACGGGCGCGATCAAGCGCATCCAGCAGGGCGGCGAGACGTTCAAGTACCATGGCATGGACTGGTACCGCATCCCGAAAGAGTCGAAGAAGTCCTCCTGGTGCGAACCGTACTTCGACGAGGGCGGCGCGGAGGTGATGATGTGCACCTATTCCGTCCCGCTCTTCAAACGGGACGGTACGGTCTACGCCGTGCTCACCGCAGACGTCTCGCTCGACGACCTGACGCACCACGTGGCGGGGATCAAGCCGTATCCGGACTCCTACGCGGTCCTTTTCTCACAGGAAGGCAAGCCGCTCGTCGCGGCTCCCGACGATGCCGCGACGGCGACCGACACGGTGAAGATCGCCGGAAAGGCCAGCAACGGCTGGACGGTGGAGCTCGTCTGCCCGCTGGCCAACATCCTGCAGGGCGCGCGCAGCCTCGTCTGGCGGATCGCCGTGTTCTCTGTCGTCGGCCTGGGCCTCATCTTCTTCGTCTCGTGGTCGTTCTCGACGCGGCTCCAGCGCGCGACGG
>CAMPAF010000300.1 GCA_946631535.1 uncultured Verrucomicrobiota bacterium | reverse complement strand
GGCAGGCCTGGCGGGGGCCGCGTCAGTGGCGGCGAACAACCCCTACGGTTCGTGCGCGCACGTGACGCGCGGCGAGCCGCCCGCGCGGACATGCGCGATGATGCGCCAGGCCGGCATGGGCTGGGTGCGCAGCGACTTCGACTGGCGGTCGATCGAGAAGAAGAAGGGCGAATGGGACTTCGCCTACTTCGACAAGGTCGTCGCCGAATGCGAGGCCGAGGGCGTCCAGCTCCTGCCCATTCTCGGCTACTCCGTGCCTTGGGCGCATCCGGCCCACGCGCATCTCGACGCGTGGGAGGAGTACGTGCGCAAGGTCGTGACGCACTACGGCAAGCGCCTGCCAGTCCTCGAGGTGTGGAACGAGGAGAACATCCCCGGCTTCTGGAAGGACCCGAACCCGACGAACTACCTCGCCGTGCTGCGGCGGACGTACGAGACCGCGAAGAAGATCGACCCTAACGTCCGCATCGCGTTCGGCGGCACGGCGGGCGTGCCGTTCAAGTTCATCGAGGAGGTGTACAAGCTCGGCGGCGCGAAGTGGTTCGACATCATGAACATCCACCCGTATTCGCATCCGCGCCGTCCCGAGGGCGTCATGGACGCGCAGATCGAGAAGCTGCGCCTCATGATGGCGCAGTACGGCGACGCGCAGAAGCCCATCTGGATCACGGAAGTCGGCTGGCCGACGCACAGCGTGCGCATCTCGGAGGGCGGGCTGCTGCTCGCCGGCCTGAGGGCGGCGCGGCCGGACATGAAGACGTGGCGGATGCTCTACGTGCCCGCGCAAACGGACGAGGAGGGCGATGCGGACGAAAACGTCTGCCGCCAGCTGCTCGACTTCCTGCCGAAGGGCTCGCGCGTGGAGGTCTGCCGTTCCGTCGGCCTGGCCAAGCGCCTCGCGAAGGGCGACGTGGACGGCGTCGTCTACCCGTTCTCAGAGAACTATGCGGCCGACTCCGTGGACGCCGTCCACGCGTTCGTGAAGGCGGGCGGCGTGCTCGTGGACTTCGGCGGCATGCCGATGTGGAACGCCTACCGCGCGGACGCGGACGGCGTCATGCAGCGGGACAAGAAGGCGGAGTCGTGGAAAGACCGCCAGCGCCTGCGCATCGCCGAGACGGCGTGGTGGGTCGACAAGCGCTACCCCGAGGCGATGCCCGTGCTTCCGACCGCCGCGGCGAAGGGCGTGACGGTGCCGCCGAAGGGGTTTGACGGCCAGCGGTTCCTCACGCCGCGCCTGCTCCAGAAGGGCGACGCGTTCATCCCGCTTCTATCCGCGCCGACGAACGGCATCGAGGCCGTCGCCGCCGCCGTGTACAAGTTCAACAGCGACATGAAGGGCGCGATCGTGGTGAGCGGACTCTTCGGACGCGGCAGCCACGGCACGAGCAGCGAGGAGCGCCAGGCGAAGATGACGGCGCGCGCGCTCGGCATCGCGTTCGCGGAGGGCATCGAGAACTTCTTCTGGTACGAGTTCCGCCAGCCCGACCACGATCCGTACGACCCGGAGTCCTACTTCGGCATGGTGCACGACAACTTCGCCCCGAAGCCGGCGTACGGCGCGTACATGACGTTCGTTGACGCGCGGCCGGTCGGCTCCGTGCAGAAGGCCGCCACGTGGCGCTCGGCGGACGGCACGGTCTACTTCCCGCAGTGGACGCGTCCCGACAAGCGCAAGGCGGGCATGATCTGGACGACCAAGGCCGCGCACGAGCGCAAGCTGACGTTCACGTCGCCCAAGGTGACGTTCCTCGACGTGGCGGGAGCGCGGGTGCGTCCCGAGCGCGCAGGCAATGTTGTGACGCTCACTCTCTCCGGCTCGCCCATCTACTTCTTCGGCGGCGAACTGAAGGACTTGCCGTGAGAGGCGCGCCCCTAGCGGGAGGGACGCGCTCCTGCGCGTCCGCAGAGGACGATTTCATCGCTTTCGCGGCGTCCGTGCTGGGCGTGCCGCCCGAAAAGCTCTCGCCCGAGACGGCCTGCGGCGACATCCCCGAGTGGG
Source organism: uncultured Verrucomicrobiota bacterium (assembly GCA_946631535.1). The sequence goes on along the minus strand of CAMPAF010000300.1, from coordinate 2,061 downwards.
ACAGCGTGATGCACCTGCGTCTCGTCATGGAGACGGAGGCGCGCTACGGCGTCTCGATACCGCTCGAGGAGATTCCCGCCTTGAGGACGCTTGCCGACTTCGCCCGCGCCGCGGCACGCAGCTGATAGCAAATGCTTAGTTGCCTGCCGTACTCGTTTTTGCTAGAATGCGTGCCGTAAGGAGCATCAAAGATGATGAAACGGTCTATTTGCCTTGGAATCGTCGGAGGCATAGCGCTTTCGGCGTGTGCGGTTGACTACACATGGCTCGCGAGCCCCGTGAGCGGCAACTGGCTCACGGACGCGAACTGGGGCCTCGGCGCGGGCACGCTCGAGGTGAACGGCTCGTTCAACGTGGCGGCCGGCCGCACGGTCACGGTGAACGGCCCGCTCGCGCAGACGGGGCCGCTCGCCAACCGCCTCGTCAAGGACGGCGACGGCACGCTCGTCGTCAAGGGCGACTCGACGCTCGGCTACTTCGCCATCCACGGCGGCACCGTGAAGTTCGACGGCGGCATGCACGCCATCACCAACGTGTCCACGGGCCCCGGCGAATCCGCGCAGGGGCTCTCGCTCGCCAAGGGCACGATGGTCGTCGAGGGCGGCGCGACGGTCAAGACGACGGCGAACTCGATGTACGCCGCCAACTCCGGCGTCGACATGTACGTCACGAACGGCGTCTTCGACGTGTGGTCCCTGAAGAGCGATTACCTCAATGCGTTCAAGGACAACATCGGCTCCTTCGCGCCGAGACGCTCGAGGCTCACCCTCAAGGACGAGGGAACGTTCGTCGTGAAGTCGTTCCGCATCTCCAAGGCCGCCAGCAACAGCTATCCCGACAACCCGGACGAGGTCTATCTCGGTCCGGGCGGACGGTTCGTGTTCCGCAACTTCGCCATGGACGAGTCGAACGGCAGCAAGTTGTACGCCACCATGAACCTCGACGGCGGCACGCTCATCACCACCAACACGCCGACCGACAAGACGGATAAAGTCAAGCTCAACCGCTTCAGCACCGGCGACAGGCACACCTACAAATGCTGGCAGAACGTGCACCTGTACGTCAAGGAGGGCGGCCTCACCATCGACACGCAGGGCGACTGCGACTCCTACTTCTACAAGGCGTTCGAGAGCGGCGCGGAGCACGACGGCGGCATCACGCTCACGGGCAAGCACTGCGCCTACCTGTACGCCACCAACTCCTACAACGGCGGCACGACCATCACGGGGAGCGTCTACTGCGCGATCGACTCCGACCGCTCGCTGGGCGCGGTACCCGCCGAACCGACGGACAACGTGTTCATTCAGTCCAGTTCCGCGTTCTTCCACATTGGCGCGACGTGCGACGTCCACCCGAACCGCACGTTCCGCCTGGCGGACGGCGTCGATGCGCAGTTCGGGACGTTTGAAGGTAGGCTCGGCCGCATCTGCGGCCAGGTCCTCGGCGAGAAGGCGCGTCTGATGGTCGTCTCCAGCTGGTCCGGTACCACCGCGCTCGCCCCGAACGAGGGCGTCACGAACCGGATCGGCAAGCTGCTGGTGAATGGCGTCCTGCGCATCGACAGCGGCACGACGCTCGTCACGAGCAACTGCGCGGCCGGCGTCGGAACGGCGTGTCCGCTGCTCGTCAGCGGCAACGGCTCGAGCTTCTCGGACACGCGGGGCTGCCTGGTCGTCGCGGGCGGCGTGCTGAAGGTGCCGAACAACTGCTACATCACGGTCGGCAACTACGGGCAGGTGATCGTCACGAACGGCGTCCTCGATCTCACGGCGGCGCGCGAGCTCCTGAGCGGCATCAACGGCCCCAATGTCAACAACGGAAACGGGCGCACGGTCGTGGCGCACGGCGGCGAGCTCCGGTGCGCCGCCCTGCGCATCAGCCAATGGAGAAACTTCAAAGACGGCCTGCCGGTAAACTCGGTGAATATCCAGACGGGCGGCGTGGTGCGGCTCAACAACTTCTACATCGACGCAAACGTCAACCAGTGTGGCGTGCTCAACCTCGACGGCGGCGTCGCCGTGGCGCGGCAAAACAACGCGAACTTTCTCGGCACGGACAACC
>CAMPAF010000299.1 GCA_946631535.1 uncultured Verrucomicrobiota bacterium | reverse complement strand
GTGCCGAAAGGGAACCTCTGCCAGAACGGATACGTCCTGGCGAGGGCGCTGACGCAGATGCCGAATCCGCCGATCGAGCAGACGGGCGTCACGCCGTCCATCTTGACGAGCCCCGACAGCCTGTAGCGGGTGGACGGCTTGAGCTCCACGCGCTGTAGCGCCGAGGCACGGTCGTACACGGAGTTCTTCTGGTCTACGGGGGTCGTGTCGGTCGACGTCAGCCTGATGGACGACGGGGCGGAGAAGAACACGTTCGTGTCGATCACGCCGTTCTTGCAGCCCCAATCCTTGAGCGAGTCGAACGATCCGTTCTTCAAGACCGATTCGCCGGGATGCTCGCGGCGCCATTTCAGCTCGTTCTCCGGGGAGATCTGCGTCGGGTATTCCCTCGACCGCTTGGCGAGGGGGCCAACGAGCTTGTCGCTGACGTACTTGATGCGCTTGGCCTCCATCGAGTCCGCCGGCACGGCGGCAAGCGCCTCGGCGACCATTTTCTCGAGCCCCGCCACGACCTTTGGCGAATAGACCTTGGTGAACGCCTGGTATTCGTCCGGCGCATCCATCTTATAGCCCCAGGGCGACATGGGATGCTTGTTGCTGATGAACACCTTCTTGAGCCAGATGTCCTCGAGCTCGTTGAACAGCCGCTCCATCGCCTTGCCGCCCGCGCCGAACATGAGACGGTAGTGCTCGGCCAGGATCGCGTCGGCGTCGCAGCCGTTGTCCCACGCCATGCGCGCGTAGATGTAAAAGTCAAGATAGTGGTGGATGAAGAGATCGGATGAAGGCTCCGGGAACACGCCCATCACATACGGAGCCACCGCCTTCATGTAGCGCGCGGTAGCGCGCGGCGTTCCGATCGGGATGCCCGGGATCCAGAGGTTCGAGCTTGGGAACTTGCCCATGTACACCCAGACCCATATCCGACCGCCGACCTTCCGGCCCCAGGCACGCACCTCCTCCAGCTCCCGTTCGTACGCCTCCTCGCCGTCCGATATGCGCCACGGGCCTCGCCTGCACACGTTAACGATGACGTTTTCCGGAATGTCGACGCTCGGAATCGTCTTGTAGTCCGCATACGCGGCCTGCAGTATCGTGCCGTCAAGCCCGGACTCCTTGATCCGCCGCGCGAGGCGGGCCGTCTGCCCCCATACGATGTCGCTTGCCGCGCTCCGCGGGTCCGCCGCCTTGGCATACCCGGCCTGGCAGTCCGGGCAGTGGCAGCGCGGATGCCCGTCGTGGGGCATGACGTCGTAGTACTTGCGGTCGATGGCGTACGAGCCCCACTGCACCTTGGCGGCATCGTCGAAGCCCGAGAGCACGCCGCGCCGCTCGGGACCCTCGCCGGAGAAGTAGCTCTTCGCGTCCTCGAATATCTCGTCCCACACCTTCGAGCTCTGGCAGAGATCCTGCGTCCCCTCAGATCTTCCGGGGGCCTTCCCGGACGGGTCGTTCAACCGGCTGCCGTCCGCCTTCATCGTAAAGTATTCCGGATGCGTCTTGCCGAAGCGCTTGGCCATGTTCATGTGATACTGCCCGTGGCTGCACGTGAAGCGCTCCGTCGTCGAACGCAGCCGCAGCTGCTCGAGCCTCGAGCGGCGCCAGACCTCCTTAAGCGGCAGGTCGTCCGGCCACTTGCCGAATTCGCCCGTGAACAAGACGCGGCACCGCCAGTCAGGCTCGCTCCTCACCTCGCCGGCCGGCACCTTTACCGCCGCCAGCCGCGGGACGACCGTGCCGATCTCGCCGGGGAAATAGAACCGCACCCCCGCGTAGCGCTCGAGGAAGTCGTACGCCGCGAACACGCTGGCGCACTCGCACGGCAGGCGCCATCCGTCGGGTCTCTGGGTTTCGACGGCGGTGATCAGGTCGAACTTCGCGTCGTCGCGCCCGACCACGTAGATGCGCCTCTTCCCCGGGACGCACCTGATTACGAATCCGTCGCGTTTCAGGGCGGAGATGTCCACCCCGGCGGCACGCGACCATTCGTTTTCGCCCACGACTATCGCGACCTTTGATCCGCTCGGCGTGGTCGCGAGCGGCACCGGCGCGCCAAGCACCTGAGAAAGGAACTTCACGAGCTCCTGCGCCGCGAAGCGCGTGGCGGACGGCGCATCCGGGGCGATAAGCACCTCCGCATTCCGCGCCGTGACGGACATCGCGCCGCCGCCGCCATGCGAAACCGAGACCGACGCGGCGAGTGGCAACGCAAGCGCCCCCGCAAGCAGGCATGAAAGCATTCCCAACCGATTCATTGTTTTTTCTCTCCTTGTTGCTGTCTTTGCTGTTGTGTGTTAACGGTCTTTTCGGCATGTGCACTTTTTAAAAGACGATGAAGAGTATTCCCTGGCGTTTGATGTCGGCGGCGATTTCGCCGCCCTTCACGGAGACGCCCTTCACCCACTTGGCGGCATCGCCGACAGGGTCGGGGGTGAGCGTTGCACCCGCGAAGCCGCCGTCACAGCCCGTCAGCAGATGCTCGCCGCCATTGGGCTTGCCGCATGTCGATGACACCTCGACTTTGAGCCGTTTGTCGTCGCCGAGCGTCAGGGTCTTTCCGCTCGCAAGCGCGAGCCGGGGCACAGTACGCGCGAGCGTCCAGTTGAAGGCGAGCGCCGCGCCGTCTTCAATCGCCAGATCGCCGGCCAGCGTTACCGTGCCCGATTCCGACACCTTGAGCGTAGCGCCGTCTTCCACGGTCAGGAGACCCGTTCCAAGGTTCGTGCCGGACTTGAGCGCGAGCGTCGCGCCGTCCTGCACAGCCAACGGGCCTGATCTACTGGCGAATCCCGAAGCGCTCACGTCGTAGTTCGCGACGACAACGCCCGAGCCGGCGAACGCCGTCAAGTAGTATTCAGGCGCCTGGGCATCGGGGGTGATGGGAATGACCGCGCCATTCTGGCCGTCGCCAATCGTAATCGTGTACCCCGCAGTGTCAAGCGTAAGCTTCTTGTACTGGATGATTCTGGCGGAGATGGGGAAATTCGCCGCGGCCTTTACCGTCGCATGCGCCCCGTTGACGTTTCCAATCTCGAATGGTTTCGTGCCGCTGATGCCCTCCTCGCCTATCTCCCAGTTGACGATGGAGCCTGCTTGGCCTCTCGTAAGGCCAAATCCCTGTGTGCCATGATTGACAAGCCCTTTAGCCGCAATCGTTCCCTCGATAGAGGTTGTGAAGCACGGCGTGACGTAGTAGGTCTTAGTGCTGGGCACAACGATCTTTCCGGTAACGCGGAGCACTCCGCCAGATGCAACCGTGTAGCAGGCATAGTCAATTACGCTGCCGCTGATATTGAGAACAAGGTCTCCGTCAACCGTGACGGTGGAATTTGTGCCGACCGCCACCTTTGACATGTCGCTGAACGATGTCGCAGTAAGCGAGCCGGTAAAGGTCGTAAAGGCCCTTTTGTCACTGCTCATTACGACACTGCTCATTGTGACGGCGCCGAATGCATGGCCGGCGTCGGCGATGATCGTTGTCGCCGCAGGCAGTCTGGAGAAGTCCAGTGCAGCGCCCTCTCCGGGAACGACCCCTCCCGCCCAGTTCCTGGGGTTGGCCATTCTGCCGTCGTCGCCAAGCCCGACCCAGGTGTTGGCCGGGGGGACGTTGCCCACGTAGATAACGAGTATGTTGCCGACCATCCGCCACTCGTACGGAAGGCCGCCAGCCGTCGAGACGGCGAACTTCGCCCCGTCCGCCGCCGTCAGGCCGCCCGCGGACACGATTCCATAGACTCCCTCCGTGAACGCAGCGCCGTTCAGCGTAAGCGCGACGGTTCCCTCTGCGGGGAGAGTGAGCGTGTTGGCCGCAAGAGCGACGCCAACCGAATAGGCGGCAATGTCTATCGTAGAACCGGACGCTAGGGTCAAGTCGACGATCGACGACCTGGCCGTGGCGTTGAGCCTGAGAGTCGCGCCGCTCGCGACCGTCACCGGACGCGCAACGGAAAGGCCGCCTGCCAGCGAGAGAGTTCCCGCGTCCACGGCCAGCGCGGCGGTAGAGGTCTGGCTCCGCGCGACCGCGAGCGTGCCCGAACCGACCTTCGTCACGGCGCCGTTGCCGCC